>NZ_AKJB01000018.1:0-53981 GCF_000282555.1 Pseudomonas sp. GM102
TGGCGACCGACGGACGCTCGACCACCGTGATGACCAGGACATCACCCTCGTGCCCCAGTTGGATATCCTGAAAGAAACCGGTCTTGAACAGCGCGCGGGTGGACTCCACCAAGCGGCGCTCATCCGCGTCATCACCGACGTTCAACGGCAAGGCACCGAACACACTCCCTGCGGAAACCCGCTGAAGACCGTTGATGCGAATATCGGAAATTTTGAAGCCTTGAGCATGCACAAGTGTGGCGTTGAGTAGCAGTGCAGCCGAGCAGAGCAGGCGCGAAAAATTCATCAAGATCTTATCCAGAACACATCGACAAGCAGCGTAGGCGGGCGCGGATATCTCGCAGCAAGACGAGTCCGCGGAGCGAGCAGGCTGGTGGAGGTGAAGCATAAAAGCTCGGTGCGTTTGGTGCGGTTAACCAAGTGTCAAGTTAGGTAAAGGTTGGCCCGGGGCGATGACGGTGTGCAGTGCAAGGGCGATAATGCGCGGACACACACTCAAGAGCTCCCCATGATCTCCGTATTGCTAGTCGACGACGACCAGGAACTGACTGGAATGCTCAGCCAATACCTGGAGCGTGAAGGCTTTGAGGCGACCGCGGTGCACACGGGCGAGGAGGGCGAGGTTCAAGCGCTTTCCGGGCGCTACAGCATTGTGGTGCTGGATGTGATGCTGCCGCGGCGGTCGGGTATCGAGGTGCTCAGGCGCATTCGGGCTGCGAGCCAGGTGCCGGTCGTGTTGCTGACCGCCCGAGGCGACAACATAGACAAGATCACCGGCCTGGAACTGGGCGCCGATGACTATGTGCCCAAGCCCAGTTCGCCGGGGGAATTGGTGGCGCGTTTGCGGGCAATCATGCGCCGGACGCAGCCGGCGGATCAGCCAACCACCGAAGTGATCAGGACCGGCCCGCTGGTTTTGTGGCCCGGCAAGCGCCAGGCCCTCTGGCTGGGGCGCGACCCGGGGTTGACCAGTACCGAGTTCAGCTTGCTCGAAGAGCTGGCCCGTTGTGTCGGGCAGGTGGTGAGCAAACAGGATCTGTCGCTCAATGCCTTGGGGTGTCCGTTGACCCGCTACGACCGGCGCATCGATGTGCACATCAGCAGCATTCGCCAGAAGCTGGGCCCGCGCCCCGACACCAAGGCCTGGATTCAGAGCGTGCGTGGCCTCGGTTACTTGTTGATCGCCGAATGACCAAGCCCAGCCGGCTGTTCTGGAAGCTGTTCCTGGCGTTTTGGCTGGCCACCAGCCTGACGTTTCTGGTCGGGCTGGGCATTCTGGTGCTGGGCAGTTTCGGGCCCAGAGACCCTCATCTGGAGGCGATCCTGGCCAGCGAAGAACAGCTGCTGCGACAGTTTGGTGTCGAGTCCGGCCGGCAGTTGCTGACGGTGTGGGAGCATCCGGATGACCAGACCATTGGCGTGTATGACAGTGCAGGTCAACTGCTGGCGGGATCGCCGGTTCTGCATCCGGCTTATGAGCGATCGGTCATCAGCAAGGACGGTGCCACGCTGTCGCTCAGGTCTTCACAGTCCCCTGGCAAAGAAGGTGATAGAGGAGGGCCAGGGCGCTCGATTCCGCTGATCATCGGCACGGTGATGAGTGCGCTGTTCAGCGGGTATCTGGCGTACTACCTGGCATGGCCGTTGGCCTATCTTCGGCGGGCAATGAGCGACGTGGCCCAGGGGCGCTTCGAAACCCGGGTCAAGCCGATGATGGGTGGGCGCCGCGATGAAATCGTCGATCTGGCCGAGGACTGCGACCGAATGGCCAACCAGCTGAAACTGCTGGTGGAGGCCCAGCAACACCTGTTGCACGACATCTCTCACGAACTGCGTTCACCGTTGACGCGCATGCAAGCGGCCATCGGGCTGTTGCAGCAAGATCCGGCACGCCAGGAAATGGTGGAGCGCATCCAGCGCGAATCGGTGCGTATGGATACGCTGATCGAGGCGTTGTTGACCCTGGCGCGCATGCAGGGTCGGCCCGAGAGTATCGAGCGCGAGCCAATCGATATCGTCGAGTTGCTGTCGGTGATCGTCGAGGACGCTCAATTCGAGGCGCAAATGAAAGGTTGCCGGGTAAGCCTGCAGGCGAGTCCGGCCTTTGTCAGTCGTGTCAGCGGCGAACTGCTGTATCGGTGTTTCGAGAACGTCATTCGAAACGCGGTGCGCTATACCAAGCCGAACACGGCTGTTGTTGTAGTGGCTGAGGTCAATCCCGATGCAGACTACCTGACGGTGCAGATTACCGATCGGGGGCCGGGTGTTGAAAACGAGCGACTGCAGGACATTTTCCACCCGTTCGAGCGCGGCCTGAACGAGGCCAGTGCCGGTTTCGGGCTGGGCCTGGCGATTGCTTCAAGGGCTGTGGAAATACACGGCGGCACGATCATGGCGCGCAACCAGCCATCCGGTGGGTTGATGGTGGAAATCAGCTTGCCCCATCGGGCGTGATCTTTACACGATATTACATTGGCTTGACGGCTCTGTACGCCCCGCCTCAGTAGACTTCCCGCTCAAACTTACTCAGCGTTTGCTGATGTTTTAGAGTGGAGGTGGTCATGTTTCTGGTTCATAAAAAGGGTTTCGTTCCGGGCAAGAAAATGGTCGACGGGCTTGTGCCCTATGACTTCTTTTGCGAAGACAATCCGGCCATCAATCTGTTTGTATTCACTGGCTCCACAGCCCAAGGCAAAGCGGTTGAGGAACAGACACTCTGGGGCTTTACCCGTCTGGAGCGCTTTGAGGCACTCACCGGCACCCTGGTGTCGAACAAGAAGAATGAAGGCTGGTTTCAAACGGTCAATGTACTCACTGGCCCTGCCCAGAACGGTACTCAGAGCGTGAAGTTTCAGCGTGTGCTGAAAATCATCAAGCATTGCGGTGCATCGGGCCGTGTCGCCAGCAAGGTCGACTACGAGATCCAGACAGATGAAGGCGATACCTACTTCACCCGCCGCCTTGCTACATCCGACAGCGCGCAAACCATTATCTATGCGGCGGATCAATAACGGCCATTTCGCCGACGCTCAGGCGTCGGCGAGCTGAAACCGATAGCCAACCCCATACAACGACTCGATCGGATGCTCTCCCGGGCAGGCCTGTTCGAGCTTGCGTCGCAGATTACGGACATGGCTGTCGACCGTGCGGTCGGTGACCACTCGGTGATCAGAATAGATCCTGTCGAGCAACTGATCCCGGGAAAACACGCGTCCCGGAGAGCGGGCGAGGGTATTGAGCAAGCGCAGTTCCAGAGGCGTCAGGTCCAGTGCCACACCGTCGAGGGAGGCTTGGTACTGTGCTTCGTCAATCTGTAGACGCGGTGCTGCCGAGGTCAAAAGATGCGGGCTGCGCCGCAGGATGGCTTTGACTCTGGCGACCACTTCGCGAGGACTGAAGGGTTTGCAGATGTAGTCGTCGGCGCCCAGGTCCAGCCCGAGCAGGCGATCCACTTCCTCGACGCGGGCGGTAATCATGATGATGGGCACGGCACTGAAGCTGCGCAGTTCCTTGCATACTTGCAGACCGTCACGTCCAGGCAGCATCAGGTCGAGCAGGATCAGCCGCGGCTCGTGGGCACGTACCGCCGGTACCACCTCCAGCCCGTTGTCCAGGCACTGGGTCGCATAGCCAGCGGCGATCAAATAATCGCGCATCAACGCGGCCAATTTGGGTTCGTCTTCGACGATGAGGATCGGGCTGTCGTTGACCATTGTTCAGGCGTTCCGTGGCAGGCGCAGGGTCAGCCAAAGGCCACCCAAAGGAGAGTGATCGGCACTGATACTGCCGCCATGGGCCAGGGCGATGCTGTGACAAATAGCGAGCCCCAGACCGGCGCCACCACTGGCGCGATTGCGTGAGGTCTCGCCGCGGTAAAAACGCTCGAACAGTCGCGGCAACTGATCCGCGTCGACCCCGGGGCCGGAATCAAGGAAATCAACGCGTACGACGTCGCCATCGCAGGCCGCACGAATGCGCAGCATGCCCCCTTCATCGGTATAGCGCACGGCATTTTCCAGCAGATTGGCGAACAGTTGCTGCAAGCGCTTGGGGTCGGCCTCCAACCGCAGCGGCGAGGTCGGTAGTTCCAGCTCCAGGCGCAAATGCCGCGCATTGCAGCGTTCCTGGAACATCGCCACGCAACCGTCCAGCAGCTCGTTGAGATCGCATTCGCTCTTGCGGTAAGTCAGTGCGCCCACATCGGCCAGGGACAGTTCATACAGATCATCCACCAGTTTGCTGAGCATGCCGACTTCGCCTTGCAGCGATTTCATCGAGGATTGATCGAGGGTGCGCACACCGTCCTCGATGGCCTCCAGTTCACCACGTAACACCGACAGCGGGGTGCGCAATTCATGGGAAACATCGGCCATGAACTCCCGGCGCATTTTTTCGTTGCGTTCCAACGTATACGCCAGCTGATTGAAGTCACGGGCCAGTTGACCGACTTCGTCATTGGAAGACACCGCCACCCGGTTGCTGTATTCCCCGGCGGCCAGTCGGTGCGTGGCGGCGGCCACTCGCTTGACCGGGTCAAGCAGGGTGCGGGCAATCCACCAGGCGATCAGCATCGCCAGCAGCAACGAGATTACGCCCATGCCCAGGCTGGTGCGCAACAGGTACAGGCGAAAGCGTTCGCCACCGGCTTCGGTCACGTTCTGAAACGGTGTTACCGCCAGCCAACCGACGGTTTTACCGGCAACCTCGATAGGGCGCATCAGGGCGTCGTCGGCAATCGCTGAGTAGCCCATGACCAGCTGTTTTTGCTGGTCCAGCAAGGCGATGCGAAACACCGCGCCGGTCAGGTCGGACGTGGGCAGGTTCGGCCGCTGCGGGTCGGTGAAATCTACACCCGGCTCCGGCCGCATGAGCTCGAACCAGCGATCCGGCTGGTTGCGCAGGAACTCCCAACTGCCTTCGCGCTCATAGGCGCCGGCCAGGCGTGGCAGCACCGGGGTCATGCGCAACAGGGCCTGTTCGTTGAGGTAGTCGAGAAAGCCTTTGCCAAAGCTCCAGCCGTTGGCCAGCCCCATGCTCAGGATGACAAACAGCACGCTGGCCAGTACCGCAATAAACAGCTTGGTGGAGATACTCAGTTTCATGGGCTCGGGCAGGTCGGTGAATGGCCCGCCCATTTAGGCCCCGGCGCGACGAAGTTTCAAGCTCGCGGGGCAATCTTCAATTTTCCTGCACATTTGCCTCGCAGTATGGCGCCTGGCTTCAGCCATCCCGTCTTGCAGAGGCATTTATGTCGACCAAACTTTTCGCCAAATCCTTGGTGACCGCCGCCATTCTACTTTCCTTGATCGTCCTGCTCGTGTTGAGCGGATGCTCCCCCGGCGAATCCGCGCCGGTTATCGAACCGCCCAAGGTTTCAGTGATCACTGTGCAGCCCAAAAGCCAGGCGTTGACCACGGAACTGGCCGGGCGCACCCAAGCGTTCATGGTCGCCGAGATTCGGCCGCAGGTTGGCGGTATCGTTCAGCAGCGGTTGTTTGTCGAAGGTGCCGAGGTCAAGGCCGGGCAGGCGTTGTATCAGTTGGACGCGTCCTCTTACAAAGCCTCGTTGGCTGAAGCACAGGCGACCCTGGCAAAGGCTCGCGCCACATTGAAGTCGGCCCAGGCCACGGCCAGGCGCGATGCACAGTTGGCGAAGATCGATGCCATCAGCCAGCAGGACAACGAGGATGCCCAGGCCAGTCTGCTGACCGCCGAGGCTGAGCTGCAAGTGGCGCAGGCCGGCGTGGATACCGCGCGCATCAACCTGGCCTATACCCGCATTAGCTCGCCCGTCAGCGGACGCATCGAAACCTCGACGGTCACCCCCGGTGCGCTGGTGGTGGCCAATCAGGACAGCGCACTGACCACGGTGCAGCAGTTGGACCCGATCTATGTTGATGTCACCCAATCGACCACCGAGTTGTTGCGCCTCAAGCGTGACTTGGCCAGCGGCGCGCTGCAAAGCAACGGCGAGGGCGAGGCGCGGATCAGCCTCAAGCTTGATGACGGCAGCACTTACGCTCATGAAGGTCGCTTGAAGTTCAGCGGGGTCAGTGTCAATGAGGGCACTGGCACGGTGACCTTGCGGGCAGAAATCGCCAATCCTGACCGGCTATTGCTGCCGGGTATGTACGTGCGGGCGGTGCTGGAACAGGCTCGGGACGATCAGGCGATATTGATTCCACAACAGGCGGTGAACCGCAGTGCAAGTGGCGTGACCTCGGTGCTGGTGGTGGTCAATGGCAAGGTCGAACAGCGCGTGTTGACCATCGACCGCGCCGTGGACAATCAGTGGTGGGTCACGGCTGGTCTGAAGGCGGGTGACCAAGTGATTGTCGAGGGCGGGCAGAAAGTCCGAGTCGGTGAATCAGTGGTAGCACAGAACCCCGGTACTCGCAGCCGCACGCTGAAATCGGCGCCTGTTGCCATTGCGCAGGAGGGCTGAGCATGGCGCGTTTTTTTATTGATCGGCCGATTTTTGCCTGGGTCATCGCCATCGTCATCATGCTTGCCGGGGCCTTGTCGATCAGTCAGTTGCCCCTGGAACAGTACCCGGACATCGCGCCGCCGACGGTTCGTATTTCCGCCACCTACACCGGCGCCTCGGCCAAGACCGTGGAAGACTCGGTGACCCAGGTCATCGAGCAGCAGATGAAAGGCCTGGATAACCTGACCTACATGTCGGCCTCCAGCAGCTCGGCGGGCAGTGCCAGTATCAACCTGACGTTCACCGCGGGCACGAACCCGGATGTGGCGCAGATGCAGGTGCAGAACAAGCTGCAACAGGCTGAGTCGAGACTGCCGCAGTCGGTACAGAGTGAAGGCCTGACCGTGACCAAGGGCGGGTCGGACTTCCTGATGATTGCCGCCCTGGCTTCCGACAACGAAAGCGTGACCGGCACCCAGATTGGCGATTACATTTCCAGCACCTTGCTGGACCAGATCAGCCGTATCGATGGCGTCGGCGATGTGCAGACTCTCGGTTCGGGCTACGCCATGCGCATCTGGCTGGACCCGGCCCTGCTGGAAAAGTACGCGTTGATGCCCTCGGACATCAGCAGCGCCCTGGAGGCGCAGAACACCGAAGTCTCCGCCGGCCAGCTCGGTGCATTGCCAGCGGTGTCCGGGCAGCAACTGAATGCCACCATCAGTGCCCGCAGCAAACTGCAAACCGCCGAAGAGTTTCGCAATGTCGTGGTCAAGTCCACTAGCGATGGCGCCGTGGTGCTGCTGGGGGATGTGGCGCGAGTCGAGCTGGGCAGTGAAAGCTACGACATCAGTTCAGCCCTCAACGGCAAGCCCGCCGCCGCCATGGGCGTGCAGTTGGCCGCTGGCGCCAATGCCCTTGAAGTCGGCGAAGCGGTGAAGGCCAAGCTCAAGGCGTTGGAGCCGTTCTATCCGACGGAAATGCAGCTGAAAAATGTGATTGCCTACGACACCACGCCCTTTGTAAGCCTGTCCATCGAGGAGGTGGTCAAGTCCTTGGGCGAAGCCATCGTCCTGGTGGTGCTGATCATGTTCCTCTTCTTGCAGAACCTGCGGGCCACGCTGATCCCGGCGATCACCGTGCCGGTGGTACTGCTCGGCACGTTCGGCGTACTGGCGCTGTTCGGCTATTCAATCAACACGCTGACCATGTTCGCCATGGTCCTGGCAATCGGCCTGTTGGTGGACGACGCGATTGTGGTGGTGGAGAACGTCGAACGGGTGATGGGCGAACAGGGGCTGTCGGCCCTGGCCGCCACGCGTCAGTCGATGGATGAAATCACCAGCGCCCTGGTCGGCATTGCCCTGGTCCTCAGCGCCGTGTTCATTCCGATGGCGTTTTTTGGCGGCTCTACGGGGATCATCTACCGGCAGTTTTCGGTGACCATCGTTTCGGCCATGGTGCTCTCGGTGCTGGTGGCCATGACGCTGACGCCGGCGCTGTGCGCGACCCTGCTCAAGCCGTCCGATGCCCAGGGCCATGGTGCTCAACGCGGGTTCTTCGGCTGGTTCAACCGCACCTTCGAACGCTGCGCCGAGGCCTATAAAGGATGGGTGGGGGCAATTTTTCAGCGTGGACGTGCGAGTCTGCTGGTGTATGGGCTGGTGGTGCTGGCGATGGCGTCCGGTTATTTCAGCTTGCCGACTTCGTTCCTGCCTGATGAAGACCAGGGCATTCTCATGGCTCAGGTGCAGTTGCCGGTAGGGGCCACGGACAGCCGTACTCAAGCCGTGGTGAAACAGTTCGAAAGTTATATCCTCGAACAACCGGAAGTCGAGGCGCTGATCAGCATCTCTGGCTTGGGCATGAACGGCAACAGCCAGAACGCCGCCCGCGCCTTTATCCGGCTCAAGGACTGGAACGAGCGGTCGGGGGCCGGGCAGGATTCGGCGTCCATCGCCCAGCGGGCGACCATAGCACTGTCGAGCATTGGTGATGCCAATGTGTTCGTCATGCAACCCCCGGCTGTGCGGGGCCTGGGGCAGAGTTCGGGTTTTGATGTGCAACTCAAGGATCTTGGTGGCCTGGGGCATGATGCGCTGGTGGCGGCGCGGGAGAAGTTTATCGAACTGGCCAGCAAAGACCCTCGACTGCTGGGGGTACGCAGCAATGGCCTGGATGACTCACCGCAGCTCAAGGTCAGCATCGACGATCGCAAGGCTGGGGCCTTGAGCCTGAGCACCAGCGACATCAATACCACCTTGTCCACGGCGTTGGGCGGCACTTACGTCAATGACTTTCTCAACCAGGGCCGTGTGAAGAAGGTCTACGTTCAGGGCGAGGCGTCGTCGCGGATGCAGGCAGTCGACCTGGAGCACTGGTTCGTGCGCAACAGCAACAATGAGATGGTGCCCTTTTCCTCGTTCGCCAGCAGTTCGTGGAGCTATGGCTCACCGTTATTGGAACGCTACAACGGCAACGCTTCGCTGGAGGTGGTCGGCGATCCTGCGCCGGGGGTCAGTTCCGGGGTCGCCATGGATGCCGTGGAAGCGATTATCAAGCAATTGCCGGAAGGCATCGGTTACGAGTGGACCGGGCAGTCGTATCAGCTGCGCCTTTCCGGTTCGCAAGCACCGTTGCTTTACGGGATATCAGTGTTGTTCGTGTTCCTCTGCCTGGCTGCGCTTTACGAGAGTTGGTCGGTGCCATTCTCGGTGATGCTGGTGGTGCCGTTGGGTGTGGTTGGCGCGGTACTGGCCACCCGTTTCAGTGGTTTGAGCAACGACGTGTACTTCCAGGTCGGGCTGTTGACCACCGTGGGGTTGGCGGCCAAGAACGCGATTCTGATCGTCGAATTCGCCAAGCATTTGCAAGAGCAGGGCAACAGCTTGCGGGAGGCGACGCTGATCGCCGTGCGGCAACGCCTGCGGCCCATTCTCATGACGTCCCTGGCGTTCATGTTCGGCGTGCTGCCTCTGGCCCTGAGTTCCGGCGCCGGTTCCGCCGGGCGTCAGGCCATCGGCACTGGCGTGCTGGGCGGTATGTTCACCGCCACGGTGCTGGGGATCTTCTTCGTACCGCTGTTCTTCGTGCAGATTCGCCGTCGCTTTGGCCGCGTTTCCACGGCTTCGACCTCCGTCCAATCCGCCCAGTCAGGTGACGCATGATCAAATTTCGCTGGCCACTGCTGGCCGTCCTCGCGCTGCTCGGTGGCTGTATCAATCTGGCGCCGCAGTACGAGCGCCCTGAAGCGCCCGTCTCCGAACAATGGCTGCCGCCCGCCAACACGCCCAAGGGGGAGGTAGGCGCCGATATCGAGTGGCAGCAGTTCTTCACCGACAGCCGTCTGGCGCGCTTGCAGTCCCTGGCCCTGGTCAATAATCGCGACCTGCGCCTGGCAAGCCTGAACATCGAAAAGGCGCAGGCTCAGTACCGCATCCAGCGAGCCGAGGCCTTGCCTTCGATCGATGCCGGCGTCAGTGGCACTCACAGTCGCACGCCCGGTTCGTTATCCAGCAGTGGCTCGGCGACCACCACCCATGACTACAGCGCGCAACTGGGCCTGAGCAGTTATGAAGTGGACGTGTTCGGGCGGGTACAGAACCTTCAGGACGAAGCGCTGGAAGACTATCTGGCGCTGACCGAAACCCGGCGCAGCACGCAGATCAGCCTGGTGGCCGAAGTGGCTACGGCGTGGTTGACCCTGGCGGCGGACAACGAGCGGTTGCACCTGGCCCAAGAGACCTTGCGCAGTCAGCAGGCGACCTACGAATTGACCCAACGCAGCCACGCAATAGGTGGTTCTTCTGGTCTGTCTGTGGCGCAGGCGCAAACCACTGTGGAGTCCGCCCGAGGCGACGCGGCGGTCTACGAAAGCCAGATTCTCCAAGACCGCAATGCCTTGCGTCTGCTGGTTGGCAGCGATGTTCCCGAGGAGCTGTTGCCAGGCGCGAACCTGGAATCGGCTGCGGCGCTGGTTCAAGTGCCGGCGGAGCTTCCGTCCAGCCTGTTGCAACGACGCCCGGATGTGTTGGCCGCCGAACACACACTCAAGTCGGCCAATATCGACATCGGCGCGGCCCGTGCGGCGTTCTTTCCGAGTATCAGCCTGACGGCCAGTGCGGGGTCCTCAAGCTCGGCCTTGTCCGGACTGTTCAAGTCCGGCAGCGGCGCCTGGACGTTTGCCCCGAGCATCAGCCTGCCGATCTTCGATGCCGGTAGTAACCGCGCGACGCTGGATTCGGCCAAGGTCGAACGCGAAATACAGGTGCAGACCTATCAGCAGACGGTGCAGAGCGCGTTCAAGGAAGTGGCCGATGCCCTGGCGGTACGCAGCACGCTGGATCGCCGCATCACGGCTCAGCAAGCGTTGACCGACGCCAGCCGCAAAAGTTTCGAACTGTCCGACGCCTTATACCGTGGCGGTTCGCAAAGCTATCTCGAAGCCTTGGACGCCCAACGCTCGCTGTACAGCGCACAGCAGGACCTGATCACCCTGCGCCTGACCGAACAGAGCAACCGGGTGACGTTGTACAAGGTGTTGGGCGGCGGCTGGAATTAATGGCAGAGCGTGGAGAGTCGCGTCTTTGGCTCTTTGGAAGAAACCGTGCGTAGACTATTGCGCTTCATCCAGATGATCGATGTGCTTGAAGCGCTCGACCAAGAAGTCGATCAGGCAGCGCACGCGTGCCGACAGGTGCAGCTGTTGCGGGTACACGGCGTAGACATCTGCTCGGGTCGGTGTCTGGTCCTCCAGCACTAGGCGCAAGCGGCCACTGCGCACGTAACGGGCGATGTCCCATTCGGCGCGAAGCAGAATTCCGTAGCCTTCCAGCGCCCAATTCAAGGCCACTTCACCGTCGTTGCAGCCTAAGGCGCCGCGTACTTTGATGTTTTGTGTGCGCCCACCGTGGGTAAAACTCCACACGCCGTACGGCGTTTCGTTTTGCCGCAGGAAGATGCAGTTGTGTTGCTGTAAATCCGTCAGGCGTTGGGGCACGCCATGCTTTTCCAGATACAGCGGCGAGGCACATAACAAACGGCGATTGGAGGCAATCTTTCGTGCGTGGAAGGTGGCATCCGGCAGCGTGCCGAAACGGATGCCCAGATCAAACCCGTGAGTTGCCAGATCCAGCGGGTGGTCGCTGATCTCCAGCTGAATTTCCACCTCAGGGTAGAGGGCGAAGAACGCGGCCAATGCCGGCCCGATGTAACGACGACCGAACCCCAGCGAAGCGTTGACGCGAATCAAACCCTTGGGGGTTGCGCGACTGTTGCTGATCAGCTGCTCAACCTCATCAATCTGCGTCAGGATGCGTGCGGCATGGGAAAAATACAGCTCGCCTTCCGAGGTCAGGCTCATCGACCGCGTGGTGCGGTTGACCAGGCGTATGCCAAGCCGGGCCTCCAGTGCGCTCAGGCGTTTGCTCACCGCTGGCGGCGTAACACCCAGCTCGCGTGCAGTCGCCGCCAGGCTTCCCTTGTTGGCCAACAGGTAGAAAAAAGACAAATCCAGTGTCTGGCTCATTCGTAACTCAAAGTTATGGATGTAGTGATTTAGAGTAACTCACAGCTCTTTGTTCACTACATATACTCCGTTCACACACCGCTTGGACAGTCCGGTCCGACGGAAACAACAAGAACGTAACGAGAGTGGAGTTGACCAATGAGCGCATACAAAATTGCTGCGGTACCCGGTGATGGTATTGGTGTGGAAGTGATCGCTGCTGGCGTCGAGGTGCTGCAAGCCCTGTCGAAAAAATCCGGTTTTGAGCTGGACTTCAAACACTTCGATTGGAACTCCGATAACTACCTGAAAAACGGTTACTACATCCCGGAGGGTGGCCTGGAAGAACTGAAAACCTTCGACGCCATTTTCTTCGGCGCTGTCGGTGCGCTCAACGTACCGGATCACATTTCGCTGTGGGGCCTGCGCCTGCCGATCTGCCAGGGCTTTGACCAATACGCCAACGTGCGCCCGGCTCGCGTGTTGCCGGGGGTAAAAAGCCCGCTGCTCAATGGTGATCAAATCGACTGGGTGGTGGTGCGTGAAAACTCCGAGGGCGAGTACTCCGGCAACGGCGGTCGTGTCCATCGGGGGCTGCCCGAAGAAGTGGCGACCGAAGTGTCGGTCTTCACCCGTGCCGGCGTTGAACGCATCCATCGCTTTGCCTTCCAGCTGGCCCAGAGCCGCCCGCGCAAACATCTGACCATGGTCACCAAGTCCAACGCTCAGCGTCACGGCATGGTGTTGTGGGATGAGATTTTCTACGAGGTCGCCAAGGATTTTCCGGATGTGAAGATCGACAAGGAACTGGTCGATGCCGTGACCACGCGCATGGTGCTCAAGCCGTCGACGCTGGACGTGATCGTCGCCACTAACCTGCACGCCGACATCCTGTCCGATCTGGCCGCGGCCCTGTCGGGCAGCCTGGGCATTGCGCCGACAGCCAACCTGAACCCCTCGCGCAAATTTCCGTCGATGTTCGAACCCATCCATGGCTCGGCCTTCGACATCACCGGCAAAGGTGTTGCCAACCCGATCGCGACGTTCTGGACGGCCGCCATGATGCTCGAACATCTCGGCGAAGCGGCTGCGGCGAAACAGCTGATGTCGGCCATCGAAGCCGTGACCGAAAGCGGTTTGCATACCCCTGATCTGGGCGGAAATGCCACCACCCGGCAGGTCACCGACGCCGTGATCGAGTTGATCAATCGCTGATATTTTTCGCTGATTCAAAGTAGTACTGCGGCACAACACCAAGGGGCTGATCACTGATCGGACCCCTTGGCATTTCCTGACAACAATAAAAAATCAGGGCCCTGTCATGAAAAGAATAGTTGGTAAACTCTACGTACAAGTTCTTATCGCCGTGATCCTCGGCGCTATTGTCGGGGTGCTCATTCCCGAAACCGGAACAGCGCTCAAACCCTTGGGCGACGCTTTTATCAAACTGATCAAAATGCTCCTTGCGCCGGTGATCTTCCTGACGGTCGTCACTGGTATTGCACGCATGGAAAACATGAAGGAGCTGGGCCGTGTCGGCTTTCGTGCACTGCTCTATTTCGAAGTGGTGTCCACGTTGGCGCTGGTCGTCGGCCTGGTCGTCGTC
Organism: Pseudomonas sp. GM102; assembly: GCF_000282555.1. Taxonomy (NCBI): domain Bacteria; kingdom Pseudomonadati; phylum Pseudomonadota; class Gammaproteobacteria; order Pseudomonadales; family Pseudomonadaceae; genus Pseudomonas; species Pseudomonas sp. GM102. The sequence continues at coordinate 13,540 of NZ_AKJB01000018.1, forward strand.
GATGTGTTCAAACCTGGTGCAGGCATGAACATCGATGTCGCCACGCTGGATACTTCCAGCCTGGCCACTTACACCACAGCGGTGAAACACGCGTCGTTCATGGACTTTGTAATGAACATCATCCCTGACACCATCGTGGATGCCTTCGCCAAGGGCAACGTGCTGCAAATCTTGCTGTTCTCCATCCTGCTTGGCGTTGCTCTGGCGCATGCGGGGCCTCGCGGCAAAGCTTTCGTCGACACGCTGGATAGCCTGATGCAGGGGATGTTTCGCATCGTCAACATGGTCATGCGCCTGGCCCCCATCGGTGCATTCGGCGCAATCGCTTTCACCATCGGCAAATACGGCTTTGGCTCGCTGTTCTCCCTTGGCAAGCTGATGGCCTGCGTCTACCTGACTTGCGCGGTGTTCGTGATCTTTGTACTCGGGCCGATCTGCCGTTACAGCGGTTTCAGCCTGTGGAAGTTTCTGAAATTCATCAAGGAGGAATTGTTCACCGTGCTGGGCACCAGCTCTTCGGAATCGGTGCTGCCGCAGATGATTTCCAAGATGGAAAAGGCCGGTGTTTCCAAGCCCGTTGCCGGGATGATCATTCCCTCCGGTTTGACCTTTAACCCGGATGGTCAGGCGATCTACTACACCATCGCCGCGATCTTCATCGCCCAGGCAACGAACACGCCGCTCACCCTGACGGATCAGTTGATCGTGCTGGCGGTACTGATGTTTACGTCCAAAGGCTCTGCGGGCGTCACCGGTTCAGGGTTCATCATTCTTGCAGCGACGTTATCTACCCTGGGCACCATTCCGGTGGCGGGTATGGTGTTGCTGCTGGGTGTCGACCGATTCATGTCGGAAGCACGTGCGATTACCAACACCATCGGCAACGGCGTCGGCACCATGGCCATTGCCAAATGGGTCGGGGCGCTGGACCCCGTGAAAATGCACAAGGCGCTGAATGGCGAGGTCGAAGAGGAGAAGTCCGAGACAGGGCGGGCAGAAGTTATCTCGGCTCCGTCATCGGTGCCGGCCAGTTCCTTGCTGCCAAGTCTTGAAAAAGCCTCTCGGGCGTGAGGTGGATGGCGCTGAATGTTGTGACGTTCGGCGCCATATGCTCCTGAGCACCCCGGCAACTTGCAAGGAAACAGACTTATGCAGCGGTCGATTCCACTCTGATGTCGCTCGCGGTATCACGGAACAGCCGAGGCGACATGCCGAACGCCGATTTGAAATGTCTGCTGAAGTGAGCACTGCTGCCATAGCCCCAGGCAAAGGCGATCTCGGTGAGTGAGCGATGGGCATGTTCCCGGTTGCGCAGATCTTCGGCGCAACGCGACAAACGCCGTTGCCAGATGTATTCGCTGATGCTGCAGCCAAGCTCATCTTGAAACGCTCGGTGCAAGCTGCGCACCGAGCATTGCTCTGCGTTGGCGATGCGTTCGATGGTCAGGTCGCGGTCGGCCAGGTGGCGCTCGATATAGGCCTTGAGGCGGTTCTGCTTGAAGAAGCGGAAGTCGTGTTCGAGTTGTTTTTCTTCCTGTTTATTCTTCAGAACGTTATCCAGAAGCCCCACGATACTGTCGCCGATCAGCCCGGCCGAGTTGTTGTTGAGCAGGGGATATTGGTTGTAAGCATCACTGACGAGATGCATCAGCATTCGGCCCAGCCCATTGCGACCGTTAAGATGAACATCGCCCGCTTGCGTGAGCAGTTCGCTCGTCCCCTGGAAAAGCAGGATGAAATGTTCGCAGCCTTGAGTACTGGTGACGCTGAAAGGCTGGCCGCTGTCGACCAGTAGCATCTCGTCAGGCGCTAACGCGCTGCTGTGTCGACCTTGCTCGAAATGACTGACACCGGCAATTTGCAGTATCAACATGCGCGGGGTGTCGAGCGAGTCGACCGCTTTGCTCAGATGGCGTGAATATCGATGGGCACTGGCGGTCATTCGACAGAAACGCAGCTGACCCAGGTCTCCATATTCCAGCCGCCCCTGAAAGTTGTTGTTATGCAACGGGTCGATGAACGTAGATTCAAGGCGCTTGATGTAGTCCGGAGTGCGACCCAGGTGATCACTCATGAACTCTTTCCACTTCATCAGCCGGTCGGAGTGAACGATTTGATCGGTGGACACACAGGCTAGATTGCTCATTTTTTCGCCTCTATTTTTTATTGTTTTTGTCGATTGGGCAAAGGAGCTTGCCCAATCCTGGCCGAGTCAGTATTGGCAAATAATCAGAAGGGGTAGTTATGGCCTCCGGGGTGCCAGGTGACCCAATGGGCACGGGTGAACTCATCCAGGGCATAGTGACCATTGAAGCGTCCGAGGCCTGAGTTCTTTTCACCACCGAAGGGCGCATTGGGCTGATCATCGACGGTGATGTCGTTGATATGGGTCATGCCCGCCACGATGCCACGGGCAAAGTTCAAGCCGCGGGCCATGTCCCGGGTGAACACCGCGCTGGACAGGCCATACTCGCTGGCGTTAGCCAGTTCCAGGGCATGGGCTTCGTTTTCTGCGATCAGCAGCGGCAGCAAGGGCCCGAAGGTTTCATCGCGCGCCAGTTCCTGATCGGCCCTCACCTCACCGAAGACATGGGCAGGCAGCACCAGCCCGGATGCCGGGCCTCCACAGAGCCGTTTGAGGCCCGCGTTTTCGGCGGCATCGATTTTGCGGAGCAGGCCATCGAGCTGGTTCTGATTGACCACGGGTCCAATCACCGTGTCTGCGTTGGCCGGGTCGCCGGTCTTGAGATTGCGCACTCGCTCCACGACCAGCGCCGTGAAGTCTGCATACAACGAGCGGTCGACGATCACCCGGTTGACGCTCATGCAGATCTGGCCTTGATGCAGGAAGCGCCCAACCACTGCAGCGTGCGCCGCGATATCAATATCCGCATCATCCAGGACCACCAGCGGAGCGTTGCCGCCCAGCTCCAGCGCAACGCGTTTGATGTGTTTGCCACCGGTTGCAATACGGCCGACATTGCGACCCACATCCGTTGAGCCGGTGAAAGAGATCAGGCTCGGTACCGGGTGTTCGACGAAGGCATCGCCAATCTCCGAACCTGCGCCTACCACGACATTGAGCGATCCATTCGGGAAGCCTGCTTCTTCGAACAGATGGGCAATCAGCAGGCCTCCGGTCACCGCCGTGTCGCTGGCGGGCTTGAGCACTATGGTATTGCCGAGCGCGAGTGCCGGTACCACCGAACGCATGCTCAGATACAAAGGAAAATTCCACGGACTGATAACACCGACCACACCCAGTGGTTCACGAAAGACAAAGCTCTGTTCGCCGGGCTTGTAGCTGGTCAGAATCCGTCCTTCAACCTGCATCGGCAACGTTGCGCACTCACGAACAAGGTTCAGGGTGAATTGCCATTCCATACTTGCTTTGATGCGCGTGCTGCCGGACTCCCGAATCAGCCAGTCGATGATTTCATCGCGGCGGCTCTGGATGACCTGAGCCAGTTTCTCCAGTTGGGCGCTGCGCTGTGTTGGATGCAGCTGTGCCCACGCCGTTTGCGCACGATGTGCAGCCTGATAGGCATCATCGAGATCGGCAATCGACGCCAGCGGCATTTCCAGCAGTTGTTCGCCATTGAAGGGATTGCGGTCATCCAGGCGTCGTGAGGAGCGACCGGCACGCCAGGTGCCGTTGATGTATTGGTCGCCGTTGATGGTGTAGGGGGCGAAATGTCGAGTCGTCATAGTCTTACCTTTGGAGGCAGGTGGCCGCGTCGATTAAGGAAGTTGATGATGCAAAACCTTGTCTGTAAAAAAGTGCTCAGCTCCTGATCCAGGCGCGTCCCCAGGAGTTGAGCGTGTATTCCCCTTGCGGCCAGACACCGGGTTGGCGGGCGGCATCGGTCGTTTCGAGTTCGGCCGAGAACTCCAGGCGGTTACGATCGGCGTCGACCACCATGAAGAACAGATTGTTGCCCGGCCCATGTCGGCCGGGGCCGAAGAAGATGGTGATACGTTCCTTGGCGAAGCGATCACCCCAGTCGCGGATGTCATTCCATTCGTTGGTTTCGTAACAGTGGTGATCCCATTCGTTGTTCGAACCGCGGAAAAACGCCAGCGAGTGATGCTCATCATCCGAGCGCAGGAAGCACACCATGAGCTGGCCGGTCTGCTCATCGACGACATTGTCCGAGACGGTAAACCCGACTGTATTGACGTAGAAATCGATCATGGCCTCCAGTTCAGTGGTCTGGAATACCACGTGCTGCAGGCGGCCCGGCATGCCTTGTCGGTCGACACCGGAATCAGTGCGAGATACGCCAAATATCGTTTGCCGGCCCTGAGGGTCACGAATCAGAAAGGCACCCGGTTCGAGCAACGGTGAGTCGATGTCTTCGACAGCACAGTCGTGCTCGATCAGGCGAGCGCGCAGTTCTCCCAGTCGAGCCTGATCGCCCAGGTCATAGGCCGCCGCGAGCAGGCCACTGTGATCGGCGGGCGACACGAGCATGGCGCGTTGTGGGCCACTGAGTATCCAGCTGCCATCGGGTTGCGCCAGGCCGTCCATGTCCAGCATCCGCCGATAGAAATCGATTTGTCGTTGCGGCTCTTTGCTCGCCAGGTGCAGGTAGCACAGGCGCGCAGGGGTGCAGGTCTGTAGGGTTTGCATAAACACCTCCGTGACTTTAAGGGGTCAATGAAAGACTGGCGTGATGCGCGTCTTCGGCTTCGGGGGGGATCGCCGAGGCAATGCCGAACAACGACTGCAACGACTCGGCAGCCTTCGTTTCGCCGGCCTTGTCGAAGATGGCGGCGATATAGCGGTCCGGGCGCAGCAGCAAAAACTTGTTTGAATCGCCCAGTATTTCTTTGAGCAACCCCTGGCGGTCATGAAGCACCGTGCAGCCAGGTATCGAAGGCACGGTTTTGACATGCTCGGGAAGGATCAGAATGCGTTTGGCTTCAAGGTGGAACCAAAAGCCATGCTGGAGTTCATCGATGCGTTGACGGGTGTGGTCGCCGTACTGAATCAAGGCGAAGCCGGCGCCGATCGAATCATCGAGCAGAGATGCCTGGCCCTGGGCATCGGTGAGCATCGGTTGAGGGAACATGTGCCCGCAGGACAGTTTTCCGGCTTCACCTTCGGTCAGTACCAGCCCTTTGGTGAATCGGGGTTTAGGCTTGAAGCGCATTTGCAGGAAGTAGTCCCGCAACGGTGGCAGCAGGCCGATCAACGCGAATGCACCGCTGATCAAGCGAGCGCGCAAGACGGTTGCCGGCGCCATGACCACGCCGAGGTTCAAGGCCAGTCTGATCAGTGCCCAGGCGTGATCGCGACGCTCGCTTTCGTAAGACAGCAGAGCCGTATCAGCCATTTTGCCCTTCAGCACGCCAATCAGTTTCCAGGCCAGGTTATGGGCATCGCGAACACCGCTGTTCATGCCTTGTCCGGCATAAGGCGGGGTCAGATGGGCGGCATCGCCGGCGAGAAACACGCGGTCCACTTGCCACCGCTCGGCAACCCGGGCGTGGAAGGTGTATACGGTCTTGCGCACGATGGATGCCGGGGTGTTGCCCTTGAAGGGCTCAAGCAACGCTTGCAGGCGAGTGTCGCTGAGCACTTGTTCATCCGTTTCGTGCGGCTTGAGCAGAAACTCGAAGCGGCGGGTACGGTGGGGGCCAGGCACTTCTACGACAGGACGGCGTGCATCGCAGTACACGCGTGTTTGCCAGAATGGATCGTCATCTTGATCGGTGTCGACCACCAGCCAGCGCGAGGAGAAGCTCGAGCCAACCATCTCGATTCCGAGTTGCTTGCGCACCGGGCTACGGCCGCCGTCGCAGGCGACCAGATAGGCAGCGTTGACTTCCATCATCTCGCCATCGGCGTCACGAATCAGCGCGCGCACGCCATGGTGGTCTTGACTGAATTCCAGCAGCTCGTGGCTGAACCGCGCCGTCAGGCTGGCAAAGCGTTCGAGGCCTGTCTTCAGGGTGCCCTCGAACAGTGGCTGGCGAAAGGCATTGCGCTTGGGGAACCCATACAACTTGCCAGTAGGCTCGACTTTGCCGAAGCAGCGGCCGCCGGGTCGAGTGAAATAGTGCACGCCGTAGCCAGGCACCACATCACGCAATACGGCTTCATCCAGGCCGACGGCCTGCATGGTGCGCAGGGATTCATCATCGATCGAGACGGCACGAGGTTCGGTCACGGTCCCGGGTTTGCGATCGATGATCAATGTGTTCACACCGGCCTGGCCAAGCAGGTTAGCCAGGGTCAGTCCCGTAGGACCGGCGCCGATGATCAGCACGTCGGTGTTGATACTGTTGAGGGTTGTCATTGTTTTTCCCTTACGGAGGGCTCAGTCCAATTGCTTGGGACGGTTGGCGAGTGCCACCATGCGCTGCGACAGCTTCTGCGCCAGGGCAAGGATTTGCTGTCCCTGTCCTTCTTCCTGAGCACTGTGACGTTCTTGAATCGGGCGAACGCAGCTGATGCTGCCGACGACTTTGCCATCGCCATCGAATATGGGGGCGGCCAACCCGTAGACGCCCGGGTCGACCTCGCCTGCGCTGGCAACATATCCCTGACGACGTAATTGCTGCAGCGAACGGCGGAACTGTTCCCAGGTCTGGCCAAGGTTGCTGGCGCGCACCTCATCGGGGTTTTCAAGAAATAGCTGACTGTGCTGGCGCGCGTTCATGTTGGCGAGGATTGCCTTGGAGGTCGCGCCCAGGAACAACGGCCTCGGTGAACCGCGTGAATAGCTGACCTCGCTGAACAAGTCGCCGTGCTGATGAATACAGACCACCTGGTCTTTGAACAGTCGGCAGATCAGCCAGACTTGCTGCTCGCTCCAGCGTGGGAAGCCCGGCTCCAGTGATTGTGCGGCGCGCACCAGGGGGTCGCTTAACCGCAACTGGCGGTCCCAGGTAATGATCCGGGCACCCAGCGCGTAACGCCCGGCTTCGACCTGGAACAACAAGTTCGCCTCGGCCAGTTCACGCACATAGCGGTAGACGGTAGAGCGAGTAAACCCTAATGCGCAGACCATGTCGTCGACAGCCCAGATCGGACTCTCTTCGGTAAACAGATCGAGTACCCGCAGCATGCGTTCCAGGCTCGATCCTTTGGTGTCGGTATCCTGATCTGGCAGTTGTTGTGATTCAGATAGTCTGTCCATTGCTTAGTGCTCGTCGACGATGCTGTTGCGCAGGATGCCGATTCGTGAAATCTCGATCTCGACTTCATCGCCCGGCTTCATCCATACCGGCGGCTCACGGAAAGCGCCGACGCCACCGGTGGTACCACTGACTATCACGTCGCCGGGAGCCAGTTCGGTGAAGGTGGAGCAGTATTCGATCAGCTTGCGGACATCGAAAATCATGTCGCTGGTGCTGGTGTGCTGCATCACTTCGCCATTCAGGCGGGTGGTCAGCTGCAAATCCTGCGGATCACCGATCTCGTCGCTGGTAACCAGACAAGGGCCGAAGCCGCCGGTGTTCGGGAAGTTCTTGCCCGGTATGAACTGAATGGTGTGCTTCTGCCAGTCGCGAACGCTGCCATCGTTGTAGCAGGCGTAACCGGCTACGTAGTCCAGCGCGTCGGCTTGTTTGACGTGACGCGCCGGTTTACCGATCACCACCGCCAGTTCGCCTTCAAAATCAAGCTTGTGCGAGGCTTCGGGCCGAATGATGGGTTGCAGGTGGGCGGTCTGGCTGTCGGCGAAGCGGGTAAAAATCATCGGGTAGGTCGGCATCTCACGACCGGTTTCACGCACATGAGTGGCGTAGTTGATGCCAATGCACAGCACTTTGCCCGGGTTCGGGATAACGGGCAGAAAGGTCACTTCAGCCAGAGGGATGCGCGGCAGGCTCGCCAGAACGACGCTGGTCAGATCGGCCAGACGGTTGTTGGCAATGGCTTGCTTGAGATCGGTGCCAAAGGTGTGTTTGAGCGATTCCAGGTCAACAACCTGATCGCCGTCGACAACACCGTAAGTGCTACGGCCTTGAACAATAAAGCTCGCGAGTTTCATTGAGTGCTCCTTGATAGAGGATCAGTGCATGCGCACGGAGTGAAAAAAGGCTCGGCACTGCTCATGCGACTATGGCCGTGGGTAAGTCGCGGCGGCTGAGGTTCAATCTAGTTGTGTAATTTAATCCTGTAAAGTGGGATTTTTAACAAATCCCAAAATACAGAAATAATGCATTTTCGTGTGTTGTAGGCAGCGCTTTACCGACCCTCAGGAACAGGCAATACGGGACATGTCATGCGGTCGGCGATGCTGTGACTCAGAAGAATAGAAGCCGCATTCCAGCTGGGGTAATCACAGACTTCTGTTCATTTCAGCGGACAGTTCATTGCTTCATTTTTTGCTCGGTGCCCAGCAACCGTGCAACGACATGCGCATCCGGAATGGGATTTTGATTCGTGCAATGGGACCGCTCTCCATGTCACGAGAATCCAGAACCACGAGCTCACTACGACCTTCTGCGATGAGATTGAGAAGGGCAACGACATAGCCATCTGCTTCCTGTGCATCAGGGGCGCGCGGAATGAAAATGGGCTCCTGGAAGCATCCGCTGTCACCGGGGAACCAGGCGTCGGTGGTTCCTGTTTTCAGGTTCACATGAGCCAGCAGGTTGAAGAATTGAAACGGCATCGGTCCATTCGCAGGGTTGTATGGGCGCTCTGGATCAAAGGCGAGTATGAAACCGTGTTCGTACTTTCTACCGATGTAGCGGTCATCACACCTTGGAAACTCGCAGGGGTAGTCAGTCAATGGCTGCGGTTGAATGTCGTCCTGCGTACCGTTCAGGTCGAAGGTCCAGCGCATCAGGCAGGCCGCCAGCGTTTCGGGTGGCGGCACATGACCGTCCGCCTGTGGAAAGAAGTAGAAGATGTTCCCGCCGGTAACCGGCATGTCTACATAAACCTTGCCATTGTCATCGAAGGCATTGAGCGTATGGCCTTGGAAGCCGTCCTTCGGGCCGTTGAACCAACGAACATCTTCCGCGCGTCCATTGCGTGGCACCACGGCGAAAAGCTGGGGTAGATCGGGTTGCCATTGAAAATGCGGCCCCCCGTTTTTCATGCGTTCGACGTCCACCGTCAACGGAATCAGCGGGAACACTACGTAGCGTTCGGTCACCGCAAAATCATGAACCATGGCCGCATAAGGTGCCTGGAACCAGATCTCATGCAGTAGTTTCCCGTCTGGCGAGATTTCGAAATAGGCCAGGTCAGGCGTGCCGTCCCCTTTGGCTTCATAGCTGAATGCCAAGAGGTTTCCTGTTGCCGGGTCGAGCTTGGGATGGGCTGTGAATGTCGCTGATTTGACCTGGTCGGCAAAATTCCATTCGCCAAGGGTCTCCAGCGTTTCGAGATCCATTGCCCAGGGCATGGCATCTTCTTTGAGCGCAAGCAGGACGCCATTGTGCGGCACCACGGTGGTGTTCGCGGTCGTGTTGTTCTTCGCCGCGAGCGGGTCGTTGGTGTAGACGTTTCGATAGATACCATTGAGCGAACGACCTTCACGGCGCTGAGCCATCAAACGATCAGTCTTCACGTAGCGGCGTCGCATCGAGACCCTGCCGTCGGCGAAGTTGAAGCCGCTGACCATCCCGTCACCGTTGAAAAAGATATCGTTGCCCAGCAAGGGCGGGTACTGCGGGTCTGGCGCGACCTGATAAAAAGTCCCACGGATCGAGGCGGGAAGGGCGCCTTCAATCTCGAGGTCGAACACCTCTGCTTCCACGCGGCTGGGCGTATAAAGAGCGCCGGAAAATTCAGGGGTTTGGGGAAATTGGCTGATCATCAGGACAACCTCTAAAGATGGGCATCTTTGTTCATTGATGGGATGGGTCATCAGCAGCCACCATCCTCCCGGGTGATTTCAGGCTGACTGAGGGGATTGCTGGCCCGGAAGGCTTCACGCCTCGACGAAAGCGCGCAACGACCAGACACGAGATAACCAGGGCTATCAAATAGGCTGAGGCAGCCAGCCATCCGACTGCCCGGAAATGTCCCTCACCGACGACAAGTGCTGCACCAAACGGGCCGAGCCCCTGGCCGATAAAAATGGCGGCGTTACCTAGTCCGGCCAGTCGGCCGGAAGGGTCCAGTTCGGCCGCCATGGAAAGCAGGTAAGGCAGGCTGAAAAACCACACCATATGGATCAGGCAGGCAGTGGCGACAAAAGCAATGGGACTATTGCCATAGACCATGACCAGTGTCGCCAACAAGGCTGTACCGAAGCTTAATAGCTGCGGAAACAGCAAACCCAGGCGCCGTCCGATTAGCCCGGCAAGACCTGCCCCAAGGGCACCGGCAAGGATGCTGCCCCCCAGAATCCCCCCAATCTGCTGCGGCTCCAGGCCAATGCTTTTGCCGATGCGTTCTTGGTAAACCCACAGAGCGGAATGCCCAAAAAACAGAAGCACAAAAAGCATGATTAACAGGATGGATGTGAGACCAAATGGCTGGACCGAACCGATCGCCAAGCGATGTGTTTCAGGGTAGCGCTTGGGCACTCTCAAGCAACCCGCCGCCGCGAGCACACTGGTGATAGCCAATAGGGAAAACGCACCATTCACGCCGTATGATTTCAGGATCATAGGCATGGAGGTCACGAGCAGCATGCCCCAGAGGAGGTTGCCGATATTGATGACCGCGAAAGTGGCATCTTTAGATGTGCGCAGGGCTGCCGTGGCGTAGACAACCGCCATGACAGCGCCACCGCTTGCGCCACAGATCATTCTGCAAATGAGTAACGAAGTCTGGCTGTGGAACTGAGTGCTGGCTAGATTACCTGATGCCAGGATCAACAAGGCAACCAAGGCGAAGCGGCGCCGATCGACGTTCACCATCAACATGGCGCAAACGCCGCAAGCGACCGCCATTGCCATAAGTTCTGCTGCGAAAATGGCGCCTATTGCATTAAGAGGCAAGTCGAGTTGGTCGATAAAAGCTCCGCCCAGGATAGGCTGGACCTGTAGCGTTCCTAGAGATATGACCATCATCAGGCAAACAGCGGCCAATGATTTTTTGCTGTCGATGGATTCGAGCGCGTTCATGAAGCATCACCTCGGGTAAAGGAGCCCGCTCCTCATGCATGGGCGGGCGCACACGTCAGTCAGAACTTGTGGGCGTAACGAATCTGGACGGCGTAATCCGTTCGGGCGCGGTTCTCGACGCCGGTCTCTTTATAGGTGTTCAGCCAAAAGCCTTGGCCATCGCTGATTTTCCAGAACAGGCCTGGGCCGATGCCCAAAACCTTTTCCCGAGAGTTGCTCAGCCGACTCCCGTTGACATCGTCATCTGATAGTTGCCTGAAGTAATACCCGTTGAGGCCGACCGATACGTTGGGGACCACTTCATAGGAGGCTGTGAAGTTGGCCCACGCCGACTGTCCTGCTTGGGTGTCGCGTACAGGCTGTCCTTCGAAGGATTGCGTTGAACTACTAGCGGGGTCGTTGTTCTTGAAGTTGTACAGGTAATGCAGCCGCCAGCTCACCTCCCAACGAGGAGCTGGCATCCAGGTCGCTGCCCAGTAAGGGTTCAGAGAGAAGAAGTTGGAGCCTGGGTTCAGGTCTTTATGTTTGTCGTATTTACCGGTTGGAAGGATGGTATCGAAGGCCAGGCGCTGCACAAAGATGGGCCTGCCTTGGGCGTTTACGATTGGATCGAACTGGATCTGAGGCCCCACGACGATATCACCAAGGCCGGTGCCGTTATCCTGGAGCTTGGCGCCGTTGTCACCAAAGTCACCGTCCAGGGAGACGATTGGCACCAACAGACTCCAACCCAGGTGCGCACCGCCTGCGATGGAGTCAGGTGAGTAATAGCTCAGCTGATTGATCAGCGTGATGATGTTGATCTTCGGGTTATCGAAGGCGCCATTATCCTTGCCTGCGTTGTCCTTGATGCTGCGTGCAGTGCTGAATTTCAGATAGGTCAGATGTGATAAGCCGGGCGGCCCCGCGAAACCGTCGTAAAAGCTGGTGCCGCCCAGGTTGATACCGCTCGGCTCATTCACCGAAGGTGGTGGAGGGCCATCTGCTGCATGTGCGGCAAACGATGCGAAGCTGAGTGCCAGGCATGCTGGCAGGGATTTTGTCAGGCTCATCGAAGTGGCTCTATTCTTGGAATTGTGAGCGGGGTAGCTACCCCTGGCGCTTCGACTTTAATTCTTGGGTGTTTGTGATGCTTGAGCACAACGGCCAGAATTGACTGAGCGCGCCATGATGCAGGAGGGGACGAACAGATAAGCGAAGTGCGGTTTCGCCGCACCGAACACCGGCACCGACCCGCGTAAGCGAGGTGTCGGTGCCGGCGCGAACCTCCATCGGCTCGCAGGTAAGCCAGATAGAGTCGTTGGGATGTTGATTGAGTCGCAAAACATTGATCGTCGATGCAATCAGCGGCGGTCCAGCCACACCGTCTGTGCATTGCAGAACTCACGGACCCCGAAATGTGACAGCTCTCGGCCGAAACCGCTTTTCTTCACGCCGCCGAAGGTGACACGTGGGTCGGTTGCGCAGTAGCCATTGATGAACACACCGCCGGTTTCCAGTTCGCCCGCCAGCTTCTGGGCCAGCTCGACATCGCGAGTGTAAATGGTTGAGGCAAGTCCGAACTCACTGTCATTGGCCAGCTCTAGCGCGTGGGCTGCATCGCGCGCGGTGATGATCGAGGCGACCGGCCCAAACAACTCCTGTTTGAACGAGGTCATCCGGTCGGTGACATCTGCGAATACGGTGGGCTCATAAAAGTTGCCAGGGCCTTCAGCCTTCTTGCCACCCATTAACAATGTCGCGCCTTCTTCCAGCGTCTCCTGGACCTGACGATCCAGCTCATCACGAAGATCGAAGCGAGCCATGGGGCCGATGTAGGTGTCTGTGGCCAATGGATCGCCGACGACCAACTCGCGGGTTGCTTCAACGAACTTGCGGGTGAACTTCTCAACGACACCTTGCTCGACAATCAGGCGTTTGGCGGCCGCGCAGACTTGCCCGGTATTCTGATAGCGGCCGATGACGGCAGCTTTGACCGCTTCGTCGAGGTCGGCATCGTTGAGCACAATGAACGGATCGGAGCCGCCCAATTCCAATACACACTTCTTCAAGGCTGCACCGGCCTGTGCGCCAATGGCTATGCCGGCGCGAACACTGCCGGTGAGCGTCACCGCGGCGATGCGTGGATCAGCGATTGCGGTCGAGACGCCGTCCGGCGTGACATTGATGACTTCGAAAACACCTTCGGCAAAGTCGGCACGCTTGAAGGCATCCTGCAGCAGATAGGCGCAGCCCATCACGTTGGGCGCATGCTTGAGGACGTAAGTGTTGCCAGCGATCAACGCTGGAACGGCGCCACGCAGCACCTGCCAGATGGGAAAGTTCCACGGCATCACGGCGAGAATCGGCCCCAGTGGACGATATTCAATGCGTGCCTTGCCACCCTCGACCTGTGTCGGTTCGGCGGTCAGCATGGCGGGGCCGTGTTCGGCGTACCACTCGCAGAGCTGCGCACACTTTTCAATTTCACCGCGCGCCTGTGTGGTGGGTTTACCCATTTCCAGGGTGATCATGTTGGCCATCGCGGCGGCGTTGTCGCGCAATGCCTGTGCCAAGGCGATCAACAATTGCGAGCGTTGATCAACGGGTTTGCTGCGCCAAACGCGGAACCCGGCAGCGGCGCGGGTGAGGGCGGCGTCCAGTGTCGAGGCGGATTCGAAAGGGTAGTGACCAATCTGCTCGCCGTTGGCGGGGTTGATCGAAATGGCATGGGTAAGGCCAGAAACGTTAATCATGACACCGTCCTATGAGGTAGGAATGAGTACGCAGCTTCAAAGCAAAAGTGCCGCCGTTGAGTCAGGTCGCGCGCGCCAGAATGGAGTACGCGCGACCAATGACTGGAGCGTCGACCATTTGCCCATCCAGCACGAAGACGCCGTCACCTGAGCTGGCGGCTTCGACAATGCGTTGCGCCCAGAGCAGTTCTTCAGGGCTAGGCTTTAACGCCTGATGGATGATCGCCACCTGGCTCGGATGGATGCACAGTGCGCCGCCAAAGCCCATGTCGCGGGCAAATTGAACGGTATTGTGCAGGCCCGCGGTATCTGCGATTGAGGGAAAGACACCATCCAGCGCCGGGGCCAGTCCAGCGACACGCGTGCAGAGCAACACGGCGTAGCGGGCGTGACTGAGCACTTCTTCTGCGGCACGACTGCTGGTGGTCAGGTTCAGGTCCAGGCCCAGATCGAGGCTGCCGAACGACAAGCGCTCAACGCCTTGGGCGCCGGCAATCGAGTGGAGTGCAGCCAGGCCTTTGGCGCTCTCGATGATTGGCCAGACCGGTTTGCCGGTGCTAAAGGCGGTGGACACCTGCGCCGCACTTTCTGCTTTGGGCAGCAGAATGGCGGTCACGCCGGCATGCCGACGGCAAAGATCCAGGTCCGCAGTGTGCGCCCAGTGCTCCGGGGCATTCACCCGAACCAACACCTGAGCTTCGGGGTGTTCACTCAAGAAGCGCTCAAGGTTATCCCGGGCCTGCTCTTTGAGGTTTTCCTGCACGGCATCTTCCAGGTCGACAATGACTCGGTCCGCGCCGCTGGCGATGGCTTTGGGGATGCGCTCTGGACGGGTGGCCGGCACAAACAGGGCGGAGCGCACAATCGAAGGGCTCATGGTGTTTCTCCCTGGCTGAACTCGACTTCTCCAATCTGTGCGATGCCGTCCTGATTGCCTGCCCAGACCTGCGCCTTGCCACTGTCAATCAAGCGTCCGCCGACCTCGAAAGGTTGCGGCGAAATCAGCGGTCGGACCCCTCGGAAGGTGAAGCACTTCAAGCGCGCTGACGGGTGCGCTTTGGTAAAGGCACGCAGGTTCAACGTGGCGATCAATGGACCATGCACCACCAGTCCCGGATAACCTTCGGTTTCTGTGACGTAAGGCCAGTCATAGTGAATCCGATGGCCATTGAAGGTGACCGCGGAATAGCGGAACAGCAGGGTCGCGGAGGGCTCGACCGGTTCCTGCCATTGGCCCTCGGGGAGCGCTTCGGTGCCGCTCAGTTTGGGTGGTGTCGGTTCGCGGTAGACGATGTCCTGTTCATCTTGCAGGGCGCGTTGGCCGTCCTGGAAATACTCATGGCGCACCGTGACGAATAGCAACGAACCGGTGCGGCCGAGCTTCTCTTCGACGTTGAGGATGGTCGAAACGCAGCTCACATCCGCCTCTACCTTCAAAGGCTGGTAAAACTCGATTCGGCTGCCGGCCCACATGCGATTGCGGTTGTGCGCCGGAGGCAAGAAACCACCCAGCGCCGGATGACCGTCCGGGCCCAGTTCGCTGGCTGCGACCGGCTCTTGAAAGAACGCCCAGTGCCACAGTGGCGGCAGCGCTTCGCCAGGCAGCGGTGCCACTTCGCTCAAGGTTGCGGCAATGCGTTTAACCAGGTTGAAGCTGATCCGATCCTGGCTTTCCTGACGACGTCCGATCCACGCTGAAAAATCGATATTGCTCATATATTTCGCTCCTGTCGGTCGCTGATCAGGCCAGGGCGGCCATCTCTGGAATCGCTTCGAACAAATCCGCCACCAGGCCGTAATCGGCCACCTGGAAGATCGGCGCTTCTTCGTCCTTGTTGATCGCAACGATCACCTTGGAGTCTTTCATGCCGGCCAAATGCTGGATCGCGCCGGAAATACCGACGGCGATGTACAGCTGTGGCGCAACGATCTTGCCGGTCTGACCGACCTGCATGTCGTTGGGTACGAAACCTGCGTCGACGGCAGCGCGGGAAGCACCGACGGCAGCACCCAGCTTGTCAGCCAGGGCGTACAGGTGCTTGAAGTTGTCGCCGTTTTGCATGCCGCGACCACCGGAAACGACGACTTTGGCAGCGGTCAGTTCCGGACGATCGGACTTGGCCAGTTCTTCGCCGACGAAGCAGGAAGTACCCGCGTCGTGTACAGCGGCAACGGCTTCAACAGCCGCCGAACCACCTTCAGCTGCAACCGGGTCGAAACCGGTGGCGCGAACGGTGATCACTTTGACCGCCGCGTTGGACTGCACGGTAGCGATGGCGTTACCGGCGTAGATCGGGCGCTTGAAGGTATCAGCGCTTTCGACCGAGATGATCTCGGAGATCTGGTCAACGTCCAGCTGAGCGGCAACGCGTGGCAGGATGTTTTTGCCGTTGGACGTGGCCGAGGCCAGGACATGGCTGTAAATCGAGTGCTGTTCGATCACTAGACTGACCACTAACGGTGCAACATTTTCGGGGAGTTGATGCGCGTAGGCGGCGTTGTCGGCTGCCAGTACTTTGGATACGCCAGCAATTTTTGCAGCGGCTTCAGCTACAGCGCCAACACCTGCACCGGCAACCAGTACATGAATATCACCACCGATTTTCGCGGCAGCCGCAACGGTGTTCAGCGTGGCCGGAGCTACTACTTTGTTGTCCTGCTGGTCAGTTGAATAGTCAGCAATCACCAGGATCGTCATTCAGATTACCTTCGCTTCGTTTTTCAGTTTCTCGACCAGTTCAGCCACCGACTTGACCTTGATACCCGCGCTGCGTGCAGCCGGCGCTTCGACTTTCACGGTCGAGTGGGTGGAGGCGGTGGAAACGCCCAAAGCGTGCGCAGGCACTACTTCGAGAGGCTTCTTCTTGGCTTTCATGATGTTTGGCAGAGACGCGTAGCGCGGCTCGTTCAAACGCAGGTCGGTGGTGACGATGGCCGGCAGTTTCAGGGAAACCGTCTGCGCGCCGCCGTCGACTTCGCGAGTCACGGCAACGCTGTCGCCGGACACTTCGACTTTCGAAGCGAAGGTGCCCTGACCGTAGCCGCTTAGTGCAGCGAGCATCTGGCCAGTCTGGTTGCTGTCGCTGTCGATGGCCTGTTTGCCGAGGATCACCAGATGCGGCTGTTCCTTGTCGACAACAGCTTTCAACAACTTGGCGATCGCCAGGGACGTCAGATCTTCAGCGGATTCGATGAGGATGGCGCGATCGGCACCCAGAGCCAGCGCGGTGCGCAGTTGCTCTTGAGCGGTGGACGGGCCGATGGAGACGACGACGATTTCAGTCGCAATACCGTTCTCTTTCAGGCGTACGGCTTCTTCCACGGCGATTTCGCAGAACGGGTTCATCGACATCTTGACGTTAGCGAGGTCGACACCGGAATTGTCCGCCTTGACGCGAACTTTCACGTTGTAATCCACAACGCGTTTGACAGCTACCAGGATCTTCATTGGGCAGTGTTCACTCGAAAATAGTTGATCGTTGCTGTCAGATAGCCCCGGCTGCGCGCATTTGTTCAATGCGGTCCGTCCCCAGCCCCAGTTCCCTGAGCACCTGTTCGGTGTGTTGGCCAAGGCCCGGCACAGCATCCATACGCGGTTCAAAAGCGCTGTTGCTGCCGGGCGGTAGCAGACTCGGGACGCTGCCGGCAGAGGTCTCGACTTCCCGCCAGCGATCACGTGCCTGGAGTTGTGGATGGTCCCAAACCCCCTGCATGTCATTGACCCGGGCGTTGGCGATCTGCGCATGCTCCAGCCGATCGAACACGGCATCGAAGTTGAGCGTGGAGAACGCTTCAACGATGAGTTGCCGTAGCGCGTGACGGTTTTCGACACGTTTGAAGTTGGCCGAGAAACGCTCGTCTTTGGCCAGTTCGGGTGTAAGGAGCACCTTCTCGCAAAACAGCTGCCATTCACGCTCGTTCTGCAAACCCAGCATCACGGTGGTGCCGTCGCCGATAGGGAAGGGACCATAGGGATAAATAGTGGCGTGCGCGGCACCGGCGCGAGGTGGCGGAGGGGCGCCGCCGTAGGCGTAGTACATCGGGTAGTTCATCCACTCGACCAGGCTTTCCAGCATCGACACATCCAGGTGGCTGCCTTCGCCGGTGCGTTCACGCAATAGCAGTGCAGAAAGAATTCCGGTGTAGGCGTACATGCCGGCCGCGATGTCGGCGATCGAGCAACCGGCCTTGGCCATTTCTTCCTCGCCCGGGCCGCCGGTCACCGACAGAAAACCGCCTTCGCTCTGAATCAACAGGTCGTAGGCTTTCTTCTTCTCATAGGGGCCACCGACGCCATAGCCGGAAATGTCGCAGACAATCAGCCGCGGAAAGCGCTGATGCAAAGCCTCGAATGACAGCCCCATTCGCGCGGCCGCACCGGGTGCCAGGTTCTGCACGAGCACATCGGCGGTGGCCAGCAAACTGTCCAGCACCTCAGTGGCCGAGTCTTGCTTCAAGTCCAGGGTCAGGCTTTCTTTCGAACGATTGGTCCAGACGAAGTGCGAGGCCAGGCCGTTGACGCGTTGGTCGTAGCCCCGGGCGAAATCGCCTGTGCCGGGACGTTCGACCTTGATCACACGGGCGCCAAGGTCGGCCAGTTGTCGGGTGCAGAAGGGCGCGGCAATGGCATGCTCAAGGCTGACGACGGTAATGCCATCGAGCGGGCGGATGCCTTTGGGCTGGCTCATGGTGTTATCTCTCTGTTATTAGAAAGAGCGCGGCAGCTCGAGCAGGTGTTCGGCCACGTAGGACAGGATCAGGTTGGTGGAGATGGGCGCGACCTGGTACAGGCGGGTTTCACGGAATTTGCGCTCGACGTCGTACTCGCAGGCGAAGCCAAAGCCACCGTGAGTCTGCAAGCAGGCGTTGGCGGCTTCCCAGGAGGCTTTCGCCGCCAGGTACTTGGCCATGTTGGCGCTGGCCCCGGCGTTGATGCCGCTGTCGTATTCCTCGCAGGCACGCCAGCGCATCAGGTCGGCCGCTTCGATCTCGATGTGCGCTTCAGCGATCGGAAACTGCACGCCCTGGTTCTGTCCGATCGGGCGCCCAAACACCACACGGTCGCGGGCATAAGCGCTGGCCTTTTCGATAAACCAGCGACCGTCACCGATGCATTCGGCGGCGATCAGGGTGCGTTCGGCATTCAAGCCGTCGAGGATGTACCGAAAGCCTTTGCCTTCCTCGCCGATCAGGCTGTCGGCGGGGATTTCCAGGTTGTCGAAGAACAACTCATTGGTTTCGTGGTTGACCATGTTGGCGATCGGCTGCACGGTCATGCCGTTGCCGATGGCCTCGCGAAGGTCCACGAGGAAGATCGACATGCCTTCGGATTTTTTCTGTACGTCGGCCAACGGTGTGGTGCGCGCCAGCAGGATCATCAGGTCGGAATGCTGGATGCGCGAGATCCATACTTTCTGCCCGTTGATCACGTATTTGTCGCCTTTGCGTACGGCGGTGGTCTTGATCTTGGTGGTGTCGGTGCCGGTGGTGGGCTCGGTCACGCCCATCGATTGCAGGCGCAATTCACCGCTGGCGAGTTTCGGCAGGTAGTAGCTTTTCTGCGCTTCGCTGCCGTGTCGCAGCAGGGTGAACATGTTGTACATCTGGCCGTGCACGGTGCCGGAGTTCCCGCCGCAGCGGTTCACTTCTTCAAGGATCACCGAAGCTTCGGCCAACCCCAGGCCGGAGCCGCCATATTCGACAGGGATCATCGCAGCCAGCCAACCGGCGTCGGTCAGGGCCTTGACGAAGGTTTCCGGAAACCCTTTTTCTTCATCGACTTTGCGCCAGTAGGCGGCATCGAATTCGGCGCACAGGGCACGTACGCCTTCGCGGATGGCATTGAGTTCTTCAGCGTTGCGGTCGGTCATTATTATTCTCCTCAGTGCGTCACGCACGGCTTTTGCCCTGCGTGACCGGGTCCGGCATAGAGCAATCAGATCGGGTTGAAACCCAAGGCAGCGCGAAAGCGATTCTTGATGTAGTGACCATCGCGCGGTGGCAGCACCCGTGGCGGGTTTTCCGCTTTGATCTTGATCGTTGCGAGCTTGACGCCATCGCGGGTTGCAAAGCGCTCGCGCAAGTTGTGTACGCCTTCCATGTCGCGGATTTCATCGGTCCAGCTGAAGCCGCAAGTTTTCGCCACCTGGTCCAGGGAGATGCCAAATCCGGCGTGGCTGACCTGCATGCCGGTTTCGCCAAAGTGACCGTTGTCCAACACAGCAATGGTCAAGTTGGCGGGCTTTTGCAGCGCGACGGTCGCCAGTGCGCCGAAGCCCATGAGCAACTCACCGTCACCCGTGACGACCACCACCGACTTGTCCGGTTGGGCATTCGCCAGGCCCAGGCCCACTGTGATCGCACTGCCCATAGCGGCCCAGAGGTAGTAGTTCAGATCGTTGTCACCGGCCGCCATGACGTCATAGGACGCCGAGCCCAGGCCGGTCACGACCAGCACGTCTTTGCGGTCGGCCAGCAAGGCCTTGACCACTTCGCGGCGGCACAATGTGTGGTTTGCGCTTACTTGACCCATTTCTTTTCTCCAATCAGGCGCTGGCCGAGCAGCAGGGCAGTGGCGGAATCACCGTTGAAGGCCATGGTCGCGGCACCGTGCAGCAATGGGGCGACGTCTTCGGGAACGTCGGCACGCCAGGTCATGACTTTCATCAGGTTCAGGGAGGCTTCGGTGGCCTGACCCATGGGGTTCTGCCACGCATTGAATTCGGCCCAGTCACCGCGCATGGTGACCACCATCAGCAGCGGGAAGCCGGCACAGACTTGCAGAGCCAGGGTGTTGATGCAGTTACCGACACCGCTCGATTGCATCAGCAGGGCGCCACGTTCACCACCCAACCAGGCGCCGGCGAGGTAGCCGATGCCTTCTTCTTCAGTGGTGAGGACAACGGCCTTGATGTCCGGGTCTGCGTACGACATGCGGATCGCCGCCGAATGGCCTGCATCCGGTACGAAGACCACGTGTTTGACGTCGTGGGCCTTGAGCACGCGGAACACGTCCTCCTGCCAATCCTGCCCCACGGTTTGTTCAGCTTCTGTTGACATGCCTATCTCCCAAGCAGTGCTGCTTTTGTGTTTTCACTCATTCTGGGAGCACTGGAGGAGAACGACGACTACCGTTTTTGTCTTTGAGATATGCCCATTGAGCATAGGTTGGGGGGGGACGGGAAGACTGGGCGAGGATGAAGATTACCGACATTGGCCGGCACGTGCTGATTCACGCGACGCGAATCATGGAAGAGATGAAGTCTATCCGCGGCACGGTGGTCGACGGACGATCAGCGGGCGCGAACCGGCGCTCAAAATGACGGCCTGCGCCCGACAAGTCGGACGCAGGATCACTCGTTTAATGTTGCAGAATTTTGCCCAAAAACTGCTGCGCTCGTTCGGAGCGGACGCTGATGTCGCCGAAGAACTGCTCTTTGGGGCAGTCTTCGATAATCTGGCCCTGGTCCATGAAGATCACCCGGTTCGCCACTTTGCGAGCGAAGCCCATTTCATGGGTCACGCACATCATGGTCATGCCTTCGTGGGCCAGTTGCACCATCACGTCGAGCACTTCGTTGACCATTTCCGGGTCAAGGGCAGAGGTCGGTTCGTCGAACAGCATCACCACCGGGTCCATCGCCAAGGCCCGGGCAATTGCCACGCGCTGCTGCTGGCCGCCGGAGAGCTGGCCCGGATGCTTGTGGGCATGGGCCGAGAGACCGACCCGCTCAAGCAATTGCAGGCCTTTCCTGGTGGCTTCTTCCTTGCTGCGGCCCAGCACTTTGATCTGCGCGATGGTCAGGTTTTCGGTGATGGTCAGGTGCGGGAACAGTTCGAAATGCTGGAACACCATGCCCACGCGCGAACGCAGTTTCGGCAGGTTGGTCTTCGGGTGAGCGATGGACGTGCCATCGACGATCACGTCGCCTTTCTGGAACGGTTCCAGGGCGTTCACGCATTTGATCAGGGTGGATTTGCCAGAACCGGACGGCCCGCACACCACAATCACTTCGCCTTTTTTGACCTCAACGCTGCAATTCGTAAGTACCTGGAAGTTTCCATACCATTTGTCGACGTTCTTGATAGAAATCATTCAGCGAACCTTCTTTGTAGACGCTTGACCACCCGCGAGGCGGCAAAGCTGATAGTGAAATACACCAGGCCCGCAACGATCAGGAATTCATTGGCGCGACCGATGATGTCGCCACTCGAACGAGAGGCGTTGAGGAAGTCCACCAAGCCAACGGTGTAAACCAGCGAGGTGTCCTGAAACAGGATGATGCTCTGTTGAAGCAGCAGCGGGGTCATCTTGCGAAACGCTTGCGGCAGGATGATCAGTCGCATCATCTGGCCGTAGTTCATCCCCAGTGCCTGGGCAGCGCCCATCTGGCCTTTGGGAATCGCCTGCACGCCGGCCCGGACGATTTCGCAGAAGTACGCTGCTTCGAACATCATGAAGGCCACGACACACGAGGTGAACGCGCCGATCGGCGTGTCTTCGCCAGTGATCCAGCGCAGCGCGAACGGGACCGCGAGGTAAAACCAGGTGATCACTAGCAGCAGTGGGATGGAACGGAAGTAGTCCACGTAGGTGCCGGCAATGCGCGACAACACGTTGCTGTGGGACAGGCGCATCAATGCCAGGATCGTGCCGAGGATGATCCCTCCGACGACGCCCATCGCCATCAGTTGCAAGGTCATGAGCATGCCGTTCAACAAGCCGGGAAGGGCAGAAGTGATGTCGCTGAAATCGAATTCCATCATTTACCACCTATGGAAATCAGGCCGGGTACGGCGACTTTCTTCTCGACTTTGCGCATGAGCAGCATCAGTCCCATGTTCAAGGTGAAGTAGATGAGCGTGGCCAGGGTGAAGGCTTCGAACAGGTTGGCGGTGAATTCAGCTGTTTGTTTGGCTTGCGCCAGCAGTTCCATCAGGCCGATCAGCGAAGCCACCGATGAGTTTTTGAATACGGCCAGAAACTCGGTGGTAAGCGGCGGAATGATGATCCGGTACGCCTGAGGCAGCAGCACGTTCCAGTAAATATGTGGCAGCCTGAAGCCCATGGCGCGAGCGGCGGCTTCCTGGCCACGGGGTAGCGCCTGAATGCCTGTACGGACTTGTTCACAGACACGAGCGGCCGTGAAAAGACCGAGGCATACGACGACGCTCAAGTAGGCCGAGGTGGTCGGGTTCAGGTCCTGCTTGTACCACTCCTGCAGGTGCTCAGGCAGCAGATCGGGTGCCAGGAAATACCAGATAAATAGTTGTACTAAAAGTGGGACATTTCGGAACACCTCCACATACAGGCTGGCAATGCTCGACACGATGCGATTTGGCACGGTTCGCATGACACCGAGCACTGAGCCCAACAGCAACGCTATTATCCAGGCGACTACTGCAATCGCGATGGTCCAGCCCAGACCTGAAATAAACCAACTGAAATAGGTTTCATGTCCCACTCCAGTGGATTTTAAAAATACGCCCCAATCCCAGTTGTAATTCATAGAAAACACCTTCCAAACAAATATTTTTGTGCATGCAACATGCCTCATGTCCGCGCATGGCGGACATGAGCAGATCAATGAGGTAGTTAAAGAGTTGCGGCAGGTGCAGGCTTGTCGATAGGGTTGGCAATGAGCTCTTTGAGTTCAAGGCTCATGGGGAAGTTAAGGTTCAGGCCTTTCGGGGGGATGGGCTGATTAAACCATTTATCATAAATAGCGTTGATGTCACCCGAGGAGAAGATGGCTTTAATCGTGTCATCCACCACTTTTTTGAAAGTTTCGTCCCCCTTGCGCATCATACAACCGTACATGTCCTGTGATTGTGCGGTGCCTGTTACTGCCCATTCACCGGGATTCCTGGCTTTGGCCCTTTCACCTGCCAACAGGGCATCGTCTTGCATGAATGCAACGGCACGACCGGTCTCCAACATTTGGAACGACTCGCCAATGTCTTTCCCCGAGATGATGTTCATACCCATCTGCTTCTCAGCGTTCATTGCCCTAAGCAGGCGTTCGGATGTACCCCCGGCGGTGGTGACCACGTTCTTGCCTTTCAGGTTGTCGAAGTCTTGGTAGACGGAGTCTTTCTTGGACAACAGGCGAGTGCTTACTTCAAATATGCCTACTGAGAAGTCAACCTGTTGTGCGCGTTCGGCATTGTTTGTCGTCGAACCGCACTCCAGGTCTACGGTGCCATTCTGAACCAGGGGGATGCGGTTCTGGGCGGTAATCAGGTTGTACTTCACTTTCAGGTTGGGAATACCTAACTCTTTTTTGATGGACTCGATAATTTTAAGCTGGATGTCTTGGGAATAGCCGATCGGCATCCCGGAGGTGTCCGCGATGTAGGAAAAGGGGATCGATGAGTCGCGGTGGCCGACCGTAATGGTGCCCGACTGTTTGATTTTTTTAAGCGTGCCGGTGAGTTCAGCAGCCATTAATGATGGGCTGATGATGGCTGCTGCTATCGCGGCGCTCAACAGTTTAGTGAACATACGCATCAGGAAATCCTCAAATTAGCTTAACGGGTTCTTCTAGACCCATACGCCAGCTAATACGGCAATTGAACGCGCCGAGTTTGCCAGCATCGATTCTACTTAATTTTTGGCAGGCTTTAATGATGTGAGTGAAATGCTATTCGTTTTGCGCGAGGCTGGGGAGTACCCAGTATTGTGCCAGTGTGGTGCCTTTTTGTAGCAATAGAAGGTGTTTGCTGATAGCTGTGATCATTGCCGTATCCTGTTGTTGTTATTTTGACATATGACGGATTCAAACTACCATTGCCACGCAGCGCGTGATATGGCTCGTGATGAATAGCAGCTATGCCAAGGCGCTATAGCTGGCGCGTTGAAGATAAATGGCAGAGATACAAACCAAATATAGTTTTATTGTATCGAGGGGCCGATGGTGACTGCCTCCTGTTACCGATCTTTCGTGTTTAAGCAAAATTGGCCTTGATCAAGACACTTTTAATCCACGACTGGTTGAATGCCCCGGTTGCGATTTCTGCCTTTACGCGATCACCTGAGTGTCTCCAGCGGAGGCTTACGGCATTGTTGCAGGCGCGGGCTGATCTGTAGGGTTGGCATAAAGTTCCTTGACCTCATTGGGCATCGGATAATCCAGGCTCAAGCCTTTAGGGGGTATGGGGTGCTGAAACCATTTGCTGTAGATTTCGTTGATTTCACCTGATGCATAAAGAGCCTTGATAGCACCGTCCACTGCTTGCTTGAACGCATCGTCACCCTTGCGCAACATACATCCGTAAATCTCACGAGATTGCGCAGCACCGGATATAGTCCATCGATCCGGGTTCCTCGATTTTGCACGTTCACCCGCCAACAGCGCGTCGTCCTGCAGCCAAGCAACTGCACGGCCAGTTTCCAACAGTTGGAATGATTCGCCGTGGTCCTTGGCTGAGATAATGTTCATGCCTAACTGTTTTTCAACGTTCGTTGAGCGCAGCAGTCGCTCGGCGGTTGTACCCGCAGTGGTTACTACATTGCGTCCTTTAAGGTCATCAATATCTTTGTAAGACGATTGTTTGGTTGTCAGCAGTCGGGTGCTGATCTCAAATATGCCAACAGAAAAGCTGACCTGCTGCTGACGTTCGGCATTGTTTGTCGTTGAACCACATTCAATGTCGACGGTGCCATTTTGAATCAGCGGTATTCGGGTTTGTGAAGTGACAAGGTTGTACTGTATTTTCAAGTTGGGTAGGTCGAGGTCTTTTTTCAATGCTTCGACAACTTTGGATTGAATATCCTGGGAGTAGCCAACCGGTACACCAGAGGCGTCGGCGAGGTAGGAAAAAGGAATCGCCGCATCACGGTAGGCTAATGTGATTGTGCCTGATTCTTTTACTTTTTTTAGTGTGCCGGATAGCTCTGCACTCATCCCTTCGTGGGACAGAAATGCAACAGACAATGCCATCAGTTTGGCAATATTGCGAATACGCATAAAACCTCCAGAAATGAAGCCCGAGCCAAGATGAGCTCAGTGGCAACTGCATGATTTTCTACTTGTTGTACATCAACGGCAGATTTCTAGAACTGCAGGGTGTTTTTATTATGTCAGCCAGCTTTCATAGCCAGATCGTATTGAGACGCTTCGTCTGCTGTGATCAGTCGATCGCAAAGATTGCTTCAACTTCTACAGGCGCCCCTCGCGGGATGGCGGCAACGCCTACCGCTGCCCGGGCATGGCCGCCGCGCTCTTGGCCGAAAAGCTCTATAAAAAGATTTGAAGCCCCATCAATCACCTTCGCTTGCTGCTCGAAGTCAGGAAGGCACTTAACATAACCATTAACCTTCAAAACACGTATGCGGTCGAGTTGGCCATCGCTCGCTTCATTGGCAATGGAAAGAAGATTGAGTGCGCAGACTCGCGCCGCAGCCTGGGCGGTATCAATATCAATTTCCGTTCCTACGGTTCCTTTGTATAGCAAGACGTCGTCTTGCAGGCATACTTGACCCGCCGTATAAATCAGGTTCCCGAAACGGGTGTACAACTGATAGTTGCCGCCTCGCGTATTGAACTTCGGCAACTCCAAACCCAATGCGGCCAGTTTTTCCAGAACACTATTCATGATCAAAGTCTCCAATGGTTTTCTTCACGCCTCTGGCGATGCCAAACGCTTCAAAAATGAATGACTCAGTTGGCCCAGGCTTGTAGGAAGACGTCTGGATCAACGTTCCCGCCAGAGCAAACCACCACGACAGTTTTGCCCTCATAACGCGCCTTTTCTCTTATCAGCGTTCCGAGGGCGGCTGCACCGCCCGGCTCAAGGACAAGTTTGAGGTACTGAAATGCTGCACGCATGCCTTGGAAGGCATCTTCCAGATAAGCGACTTCAGTACGCGGTTGAATAGGTTTCAATACTTCGAAGGGGAGTGCACCGACAGCGGGACCGGCAATCCCGTCGAGCAGCGTTTTGGGCAATAGCTTGAGCTTCACCGGTTCCCCCTTTTGCAGCGCTGTTTGCCATTTCGTATAGCCTTCTGCCTCGACAAGAACGCTCTCGAAATGGCCACACTTGGCGCGCATTGCGGTCAAAGTCCCGGATGCCAAGCCGCCGCCGCTGCAACCCAACCACACGGAGTCGGGACTTGCTCCCACTTCAGCCAACTGCTCCGCGATTTCGAGACCGATGGTGCCTTGGCCCGCCATGATAAAGGGGTCATCGAAAGGCGAGACGAAGGTCAGGCCGCGGCGTTCAATCAGCCGCTGGGTAACGTCCTCACGATCCTCGACGTCCTTGTTGTATAGAACAACCTCTGCCCCCCACCAGCGGCAGTTATCCTGCTTGATTTTTGGCGCATGCTCGGGCATCACGACGACTGACGGACAGCCCCACTGGTGAGCGGCCGCAGCAACTGCTTGGCCATGGTTGCCTGCCGAATACGTGATAACGCCCTTGTTTCTGTCACTGGGTGCCAGTTCGGCCAGTTTGAACATGGCACCGCGAAACTTGAACGCCCCGGTCTTTTGCAGGCATTCAGCCTTCACGTAAACATCCGCGCCGACGATATCATTCAGCATCGCAGAGCTCAGAAGTGGGGTACGCACTACTTGTCCTTGAAGTCGGCGTTGTGCCTTCAGAATCAGGTCCAAATCAAACTTTTGCACGGCGAGATTCCTTGTGGTGAGTAACCTGGTTGGCTGCCAAGGGCATGCTCACGAGCCCTTGCTCTGCAGGCTGTGAAACCCTGTGTTGACGATGGGGCCAAGTATTTACGGCCATGATCCACAGGTACATTACGAATATGCTAACGTCCCGATACGCCAGTCGTATCGGGAGTGCCTGTGCAACGTCGGGGCATGCTCGCCTGGCTTTCCAACCCGCCGAATGCGCTACTGCTCACACCCGTTTTGCGAGTTTGATTCAGGAATTCTATGATCAATTTTCGACTTATCCGTCATCTCTGGCTGTTCCTTGCGGTCGCCGAGGAACAGCATTTTGGTCGTGCCGCCAAAAGGCTGGGCATGTCCCAGCCACCGTTGACCGAACAGATCAAGGTTCTGGAAAATTCCTTACGGGTAAAGTTGTTTGAGCGCACCAGTAAGGGCGCGATCCTCACCCCAACGGGTATGGCGATCATGCCGGCAGTACGAAAATTCGCAGAGCAGTTGGAACGCCTGGAGCTTGCAGTACATGAAGCCGTTGCAGGGCAAACGGGAGTTCTGACGATAGGCGCAATCAACGCAGCCTTGCTTGAGGTGCTCCCTGATCTCATTGAGCAGCTCAAGGAGCGGTTCCCGAATATTTCAGTGTTTATTCGGGAAATCGATAGCGGGGAGGCCATCCCGTCATTGGAGTCTGGCGACATCGACGTGGCTTTCGCACGAATCGAAGGTGGTTACTACGAGCCCATCCGCTCGATTGCTCTTGTCCAGGACCAGCTTGCGGTAGCGCTTTCCAGAAATCATCCGCTAGCTAATGAAGCCTCTGTGGATCTGCGAGACTTGGCTGCAGAGGTACAGATCATGTTCGCCCGCAGCGGCAGTCCTGTTTTTTTTGACTACATCGTTAGCTGCTGTCAGCAATGCGGTTTCCGCCCGAAAATCATGCATGAGGTCCGCTCGATCGGCTCGCAGATAGCCTTTGTAAGTTGCGGCCAGGGCATTGCACTGGTGCCGTATGCGCTCGAAAAGCTGGCGCCCAAAAACGTCGTGATACGACCCCTGCAACAAAAATTTCGGCTGGTAACCAGTGCTTTGGCCTGGAATGCTGCCCGCAGTAATCCTTTGGTCGACGCGCTTGTCGATATCGTGCGCGAACAGTTCCCTGCTCCCATCGAGTCAACTGTGCATTTGTAGGGATCATACCGCCATCGACTTTGCGGCTACGATTTTCCCAAAGGCGACACAACAAGCCAGCTGCTCGCAACCGCCGGCATCTTCGCCGTCGGCTTTCTCATGCCCCCTCGTAGCGATGACAAAATCTTTCAGACAGAAGCCGCTCAAACGAGCGGCGCGGCTTTATTCCGGGCGCGGTTCAGCCAGGGTTGCTCGATCTCTGCCGTGGCTCGGAAATGGTCAGCAAGAGGATGAAGCTAATAAATGAGCCGACCGCCAGCCAGGCGAACACATAGTTCCAGCCATAGTTGTCCAGCAATAGCCCGGTAATGAAAGGAGTGGCCGCCGCGCCCAACTGACCGACCATATTCACGACGGCGTTGGAGATGGGGAACGTTTTTTTGGTCGTCAGCCCCATCGGATAAACCATGTAGGAAGAGAAACCCAGGCTCAGCACAACGCCGGTCAGCATCAGCAACAAGCCGTAGGGCAGGGGTTCGGCGGGCGAATTGATTAGCAGGTACATCATCAGCGACGTGCCGAGCGCAGACAGCAGCATCCCGGGTTTGCGCCGCCCGCCCATCAGTCGGTCCGAGCAGAAACCACCCAGCAGGTTGCCGAGCACGGCGCCCACCCATGGCGCAGCCGACACCAGCCCCATGTTCATGATCGAGAACTGTTTGACGGTCATCAAGTAGGTCGGAATCCAGGCCAGCAGCACGCTCGATACGCCCAGCTGGAAGCAGTAGCTGGTGGCACAGCCCCAGATGTTCCAGGACTTGAACACCTGCCGATTGGTCTCCAGGGGCGTTTCATGGCGGGCACGTATCACTCGATCGAGTTTGCTTACCCAGGTTGGAGTCTTCTGGGGGCGGGTTTGCTTGGGGGCTTCAGTGTTGCCGGTTTCCTCGATGATGTAGCTGAGTTCGGCTGCGTTGACGAACCGGCTCCGGGAGGGATGGTCGGTGACCATGAAATACCAGACGACTGCCAGTGCGATGCCGGGCACGGCAAAGAAGTAGAAGATCTCTCGCCAGCCCCATACCGAAATGATCACGGCACAGAGTGGTGGCACGATCACCGGTCCGAACTTGACCGCAGACAGAAAGATCCCTGACGCAGTGCCTTTTTCCCGTGCAGGAAACCAGTTGTTGATGGTCGTGGTCATGCTGATCGGCAATGGCCCTTCAGCAAGGCCAAGACCCAGGCGGTACAGCTTCAAAGCCAACAGTGAGCCGGCGGTTCCTACCAGGCCGGTCAGCAATGAGGTCAGTACCATGGCGCCCGGCAGGATCTTGCGGACACCGAAACGGCCAAAGGCAAAACCGGAAGGGATCTGTGCCAATGCATAGGCCAGCAGAAACAAACTCATCAACCCGCCGGCCTCGGCATTACTCATTTCAAACTCTTTACGAATGAACGGTAGCGCGACACCCAGGTTGGCTCGGTCGGCGGCAGCAATGGTGTAAATTAAAAAAATCAGGGCCGCAACCACCCAACGGTATTTGCTGCGCACGGCTGGTTTTATGACTTCAGGCATAGACATGGGGCGGACCTTGTTTTTGTCGGTGTTGTCCGGCCAAAGTAATAATTATGAAACCGTAAAAAAAGCGACAAATACTCCTGTCAAAAGATCGCTTTTATTGATGAAACTGTGAGGCCTGATTCGCGCTGTATGAAATGTGCGCGCAAAAAAAACCGGGCTGAAAGCCCGGCAAAAATAGCGCAGTCAATAACGTGCTAAAGGGAATTCAGGATCGCTTCTTAGCGGAACTCAGTTCGCCAGACCGGCCTTTTCCAGCACCTTGTCCAGCCATGACTGGTCGATGGCGCCAGTGGCGATTTCGGCTTTGACCTGCTGTTCGTGGGCATCATGCTCTCGCGCCTTGAACAGAACCTGTTCGGCGTGTTCGGGAGAGAAGGCAACCAGTCCATCTTCGTCACCGACAATGATGTCGCCTGGGTTTATGATCATCCCGCCGATGGACACCGGGACATTGATCTCACCGGGGCCGCTTTTGTAGGGGCCGCAATGCACCACACTGCGGGCATAGCACGGCGTGTCTTCAAAACTGGCGACATCGCGGATGGCGCCGTCGACGACGAAACCGACACAGCCACGTTGCTGGGCATAGAGCTTGATCAGCTCACCGATGACCGCATTGGTCGCGTCACCCTGGGCGTCGATCACCAGCACATGTCCCGGTTCGATCAGCGTCAGTGCCTTGTAGATGTAAAGGTTGTCGCCGGGGCGAGTCTTCACTGTGAGGGCGGTGCCCACCAGTTTGCCTTTGAGGTTGTAGCGTGTCAGACCTCGGGCACCGATGTGACGCCCCAGATTGTCGCTGATATGTGGTGTGACTACGTTCTGAAAGGCTTCCAAAAGTGAACGTGGAGCCTGGGGCGGAGAAGGGAAGATGCGTGAACCGGGCAATGACATTGCGACCTCCATAAACGACTGAACCCTTGTGGGCTATGCGTTCATAGTAAGAAAGGTCGCTCGGCACTATTAGCGATATTTATCTATGCAAAAGCATCGCTTTTTTTCTCGTATCCAGCGCCTGTGTTACCACACCATGCGGCTGAAATCACAGCAACGCGCTGCCAGACGTGCAACCTCGACACTGAGGCCCTGAAGACGATCAGCGCGGTGCACGGCGATGTAGTGGATGGGAGGCAGCGCCGGCTCGGTTTCGATGACCTGCAGGCGGCCCTGATCCACCAACGGCGAGAGACACTGGCGAGGCAGGTAGCTGATGCCGACACCGGACAGGGTCAGGCCCAGCTGAGCGATCAGGTAGTTGCTTTTGATCGTACGGTTGACCCGAACATCATTCTGGGCAAACCAGCGTTCATAGATCAACCCGGTGCCGGAGCCGCCGCCCTGAGTCAGGACGGTGTACGAGGAAATGGCTTGCATGTTCATGATTTCGTTGCCCTGATGCAGCGAAGGTGCACACATCCAGGCATTCTCCACCGAGCTCAAGGGGGTACTGACGAAACGCGCGTCGGCAAAAATGTCGGGAACGATGATCAGGTCGAGCTGATCGTTCTCCAGTTTAGCCACCAGTTCGGTGCTGAGCTCGACCGAGGGTTCCAGTGCCACTTTGGGATAAGCGCTACGTATACCTTCGATCAGTGTTGGGAGCCAGGTCATGGCGGTCAGCTCGGTGACGCCGATGCGAAAGCGCCTGACCAGCACTTCCTTGGAGCTTATGCGTTCAAGCAGGTAATCGCGCTGGCGCAGAATCTCCGTGGCCTGCTCGAACAACTCCGTGCCTTTTTCCGTGAGGCGCGCACTGCGTTTTGAACGATCAAAAATCGGCATGTCGAAGGCATCCTCCAACTCCTGAATACGCTTGGAGATGGCCGACTGGGACATGTTCAGTTTCATGGCGGCGGATTCGAAGCTACCCAGTTCCACAATCCAGTAAATAGCTTCCAGTTGCTTGAACGTGATCATTACTCGGGCTCAGTTGAGAAAAAGTGCTCCATTATTGACTGAGAGCATCGAGTTGGCGCAGCTGATAAACAGCAAAACCCGGCCATGGCCGGGTACCCGATGGGCGCTTTTCAATCGTGCCGTTGTAAGGGTCAGACCCTGGCAGCACTCGGTTTTGAACAACCCTTGAGCCCAGTGCGCTCTTCGATCTCACCGCTACCGCTGATGTACCCATAGCGCGAAAGATTCGGCATCAACATCGCCGCGATGAAGGTGATGGTCACTACCGCCGCGACATAGAAGAAAAAATACGCCTCGACACCCTGTGATCGGAGTGACAGGGCCACGTACTCGGCAGTGCCACCGAATGCGGCGTTGCCGACGGCATACGGAAAGCCTACGCCCAGCGCACGCACCGCAGGCGGGAACAGTTCAGCTTTGACGATCCCGGCAATCGGGGTGTAGAGCGACGCAATGACCAGGCCGCCAAACACCAGCAGGAACGCTGTAAACGGGCTGCTAACCGACTGCAGCGAATAGAGCAGGGGGATCACCAGCAGCATGGCCAATCCGGAAAACATCAGCATGTGCGCCTTGATCCCGATACGGTCAGCGAGCAAGCCAAACAGTGGCTGGCAGAGCATGAAACCGACCAGGGCGGCGGTCATGATGAAACTCACCGTCTCCGGGCTGAAACCGGCGGAGATCACCAGGTACTTCTGCATGTAGGTGGTGAAGGTATAGAAGTACAGCGAACCGCCGATGGTGAACGCCACGACCAGGGCGACTGCCCGTTTGTGTTTGAACATGCCGCGCAGAGAGCCGGCGTCTTTGCGGTTCATGTCTTTTTTGGTCGCGGTTTCATGCATGGCGCGCCGCAGATACACCACCACGATCGAGCTCAGGGCGCCGATGAAAAACGGAATCCTCCAGCCCCATTCACGCAACTCATCGCCGGTCAGGGTTTGCTGGAGAATGACCACGGTCATCAAGGCCAACAACTGCCCGGCAATGATGGTGAAGTACTGGAACGATCCATAGAAACAGCGGCGGCCCGGTGTCGCGATTTCGCTGATGTAGGTGGCGCCGGTGCCATATTCCGCACCGACGGACAGGCCCTGGATCAGCCTGGCCACCACGAGCAGAATCGGTGCCGCGACCCCTATGGTCGCGTAGGTCGGCATGACGGCGATCAGCAGCGAGCCGGCGCACATCATGAACACCGAGATAATCATCGAAACCTTGCGGCCGCGAGTGTCAGCGATCCAGCCGAAAATCCAGCCACCGAGCGGGCGCATGAAAAAGCCGACGGCGAAAACCCCGGCAGTTGCCAGTAGTTGGCTGGTGGTGTCCCCCTTGGGGAAAAACGAAGCGGCAAAGTAAATGGCGGTGTAGGCGTAAATGAAAAAATCGTACCACTCCACCAGATTGCCCGAGCAGGCACCCATGATGGCTTTTACGCGGTTTGGCGCTTTCATCGGAGCGGTTTCGGCGGCGTGATCTTTGGCGTCTGTGATTGATGCGGACATGTTGTTCACCCTTTCTTCAAGGCGAGGCGATACGAGGAGCACGCTGATGCGCGTCCGAACGTGACTGGCTCGATGGGTTGTTGGGCTTAACGACGAGGCGCGAACCCGCTCACGGCCGGATTTTCTGAAGAGAAGGAGGAGGGAGGATGCACGAGCGTGGCGAGCTGTATGTGGCCCGGGGAAATCGGACAGGTCAGGTAATACGAAGCGTTGAACATCATGGCGCGAGCCCTCGAATCTTATTCTTGTAGTGAGTCGAGCGCTCTTTGGCGCCGACGTTGATTGCACGCTACCGCAGAGTGAGGAGGGTAATAAGCCGTCAGGCAGGCCTAACTGATATACCTAAATTCTATAGCTTGGCGTGCAGCCCCGGCGGGCTGGGGCATACAGGCAGCTCGAAAGCCTTGAGGCCTCACGACACGCGGTTCGCGGGGCATTCCAAGGTGCGCAAATGCGATTACACTCACAGCACTTTCGACGCATATCGCGCCGACCCCGATGCTGACTGGCCTGGTAATGGATGTCGTTCAACTCAAAACCCTGATTCATGTGGCCGAACTCGGCAGTCTCAGCAAGGCCTCGGATCGGCTTCACATCGCGCAACCGGCCCTTAGCCGACAAATCAGAATGTTGGAGAAAGAGCTCGGCGCCTACCTGTTCGAACGACACGGGCGCGGGATGGAAATTACCGACGTCGGTCGGGAAGTGCTGGCTCATGCCACCCGAATCATGGAGGAAATGGAATCGATCAGAAGCTCGGTTGTCGGTGGCCGATCGTCTTTTCGTGGAACGGTGGTCATCGGTACGACGCCGACGGTTGCCGAGATTGTCACCGTACCGTTGGTGCGCAAGATCCGCGAGGCGCATCCCAATCTGGCCGTCCGATTTTCCTCGGCCTACAGCGGCTATCTGCTGGACTGGGTGCAGCGCGGCGAATTGGAACTGGCCATTTCCTACGATCCGCAACCCCTGCATACGCTCAGGATTGTGCCGGTGATGATGGAAAACCTGCTGCTGGTCGGCCCCGCCAGCGCCAACCTGCGCATCGACACGCCGGTAACCTTTGCCTCCCTGGCCGAGCAGCAACTGGTATTGCCAAGCGCCCGACATGGCCTTCGGGTCATCCTGGATAACTGTGCCAGAGACGTCGGGATCAAGCTCAAGACCAGTGTTGAGGCTGACTCGTTCGGCGCGATGATCGATCTGGTTCGCAATGGCTTCGGTATGACGGCGTTGCCACTGGCGTCGATTTACGCCCAAGTCGAAGCCGGCATGCTGTGTGCGGCGCCGCTGATCGATCCGGTGCCCATGCGCAAACTGGTTCAGGTTTTTCCGGCGGACAGGCGCGTCAGCCCGGCTGCCAAATTCGTCGGAGACGCCTTCATCGAAATTGCTGCCGACCTGGTCAATCGCAAGATCTGGGCTGGACACATGCTTTGAGCCATCGGCCAATCGGTTAACCCCTACCCGTAGTTGCGCAACTGCTCACGACTTCTGCTTTTTCTCACCACTGATGACACTGTCTTGAACCATCAAACGCGACTACCTGGCGTATTCGGCATTTTTATATTGGGGATGCTGCAAGTGCTGGTCTGGGGAGGTTCGTTCTTCCTGATGGCCGTCATGGCCGATCCGATCATGAGAGAGACTGGTTGGGCCAGCCAATGGGTGTATGGCGCGCTGTCTCTGAGCATTCTGGTGTCCGCGCTGCTGGCACCATTGACCAGCCGGCTTATCGCCCGCTACGGCGGCCGCCCCATCCTGGCCAGTAGCGGCCTGGGCGTCGCCATCGGGTTGTTTCTGATGGCGAGTTCGACCTCGTTGCCGATGTTTCTTTTGTCTTGGGCAGTGATTGGCGTCGGTATGGCGTTGGGGCTGTATGAAGCGCTATTCGCCGCTTTAGGTTCTCTATACGGGGAGCGGGCGGGCAGTGCGATTACCGGGATCACGCTTATTTCAGGGTTTGCGACAACGCTGTCATGGCCTGCGGTCGCGCTGGTCATCGAGCACATTGGCTGGCGCGCGACGTGCGTGGCTTATGGGGTGTTATTGGTCATTGCCGTGGCACCGCTTTATCTCTGGGTACTGGCGCGTGGCGCGGGGCCACTCGCAAAAAGCCATGCAATGAGTGATGAAAACCTCTCAATCGACCGGCGGATCTACCTGTTGCTTACGCTGATTTTCGCGTTGGGTGCAGTGATCATGACGGCGATATCTGTCCAGCTGATTTCATTGTTGCAGGGGCAGGGCTACTCGCTTGCAGCCGCCATCGGACTGAGCGCCTTGCTGGGGCCGAGCCAGGTCGGCTCACGCGTTCTACAAGTGTTTTCGCGAAAGCGACACCCTATCTGGACGACGTTGATCAGCGTGGTATTCGTGGCAATCGGTCTGTTGCTGGTGACCATCGCGCCGGCAATGACCGCGCTGGGGTTGGTAATCTACGGCGCGGGCAATGGTTTGCGGGCGATCGTGCGAGGCCTGCTGCCACTGGCCCTGATGTCGCCCACCCATTATGTTTTGCTGATGGGACGCATGGCTCGGCCTTCGCTCATCGGTCAGGCCTTGACCCCGCTCGCTGGCGGATACCTGTTGCAGACCTGGGGCGCTAGCGGCGTGCTAGCGGGCCTGAGTTCGCTGGCCGTATTGAATGTGCTTTTGGTGTTTTTGCTCATTCGGCTGGTTTGAAAAGAACAGCGCTGAGCACTCACGGCGGCATCGGTGATTCTGCGCAGCAACGAGCTGCCTTGGTTGAGTGCGACCTAATCGAAGCCAAGCGTATCGATGCCCCGCGACGTTTTCCTCGAACGTTCGGCGACTGCTTAAACGCTTGAACAGTCGCCTTCGGGCTACAGCGCCTTGCCGAAGCGCAATGAAGCGCCATAAGCCGAGTCGGGTAAATGGCTGCTGCCATCTTCCCTTAACCTGGACCTGAAGGTACCGCTTTGTGGCTGGGTCCTGTAGAGGCCGCGCTTCGACGTGGTGCTCTACAGCGAGTTTGATTCGCAGGAAGCACTGGATGCCTATGCCTCCCACCCTGAACATTTGCGGGTGAGGGGCGAGCTGGGCAATACACGCCTCGCGCGGCATCAGGTCGACTACGTGTGCTCGTAGATCCCGCCGACGCACTAGTCGTCGGCGACCAACCCTCCCGATAGCTGCCTGTCATCAAGGGCAGCTATCGACCGGTTGAATCCACTCACCTCCGACAGCAACCAGCGGTTAGCATACTGTCGGCCACGCTCGGCGAAGAACCTGGTGGAGTTTCCTGTTGATGCGTAAATTCCGTTTGGTTCGAGGCGTTATCCCTTGTCCGCCTTGCCGGCGGCTGCCGCAAATTTCGCCAGACGCACATCCAGTCGACGAGGAGGGCGGTTGTGGTCTTCGGCCTGCTCCTTGCGCCGAATGGCATTACGCACCATCAATGAACCCAGGTAGCGGACCGGCTCCGGTGGGAAATGGCCAAGCGGACCTTGCAGCAGCGGCGAGCGTGTCCAAGGGTTGTCCAGGCCCAGTACCAGCGACGACAGGATCTGTCCACCCATATGGCACGGACCGACACCGCTGCCGGAATATCCGAAACCATAGAAGATATTGCCGCTTGCGCCCATGCGGCCGAAGAAAGGCACCCCGGTGACTGAGCGATCGGAAGGACCATTCCAGGTCGCGGCGATACCGACATCGGCAAAGTCCGGAAAGAACGCCGTCAACGTGTTGCGCAGCAGCCCTGCGTAGGGTGATGGCTGGTCGAATACCGGCAGGATGCGCCCGCCATAGGCGAAGGTGTTGCCCCCTTTGCCGAGCATGATTCGGCCGTCCGGAGTGTTGTGGTAGTAGTGCACGAATATCCGCGAGTCGAGTACGGTGACTCCGCTGGTCAAGCCGATCCGCTTGAGCAGATCAGGTCGCGGCTCGGTGATGATCATGTCGCTGGAGACGATGGCCACCGAACGCGAGAACTGTGGAAAGGCACGGGCCATCCAGGCGTTCATCGCCAGCACGACCCGGTTGCAGGTCACTTTCCCTTTGGGCGTATTGACGATGGCCGGCATTCCCTCTTCCAGACCGGTCATCGGCGTGCCCTCGAAAATACGCACGCCCAGTTCCAGTGCGACCCGGCGCAGCCCACGGACCAGCTTGCCCGGTTGCACACTGGCCGCCGCTGGCGAGAACCAGCCCTCGATGTGCCGAGTCGAGCCGGCCATGCGTTGCACGTCAGGTAGCGCACATTTGGAGAAAGAGTTAATGCCATGGCGCTCCAGTGCGGCGATCACCCCGTCGGTCGAGCCGACCTGGGCGCGGTTGGTCGCCGTGTAGAGCGTGCCGTCGAGACGGTAGTCGGCATCCACCGAGTATTTTTCGCAAAAGGTGCCGATGGCGTAGATGCTCTGCTCCGATTCCTTGACCAGGCGTATCGCCTCTTTGACGCCGAACAAACGCTCAAGGGTGAAGTACTTGGCCGACCAGGACAGCGCGCAGCCACCATTGCGTCCACTGGCACCGGCACCGCAGATATCGGATTCGACGATGACCACGTCCAACTCGGGATTCTGTTCCTTGAGCATGATGGCGGTCCATAAACCGGTATAGCCACCGCCGACGATGCAGACGTCGGCGCGGGTGTTCTGTTGCAGCGGAGGGCAGGGCGTAGCGGGTTGGTTTTTCAGGGCCTGGTCCAGCCAGTAGGGGCGCATGGGGTCATCTCCGTTGGATCGGTTAGAGGCAGGGTTCAGGACACAATCAGCCGCACGCGGCGACCACGATCATTTCCACGCGCCAACCGGGGTCGATCAGCTCAGCCAGCGTGCAAGCGCGTGTGGGCGCATGGCCTTCAGGGAAAAACGCATCCCAGACCCTGTTCAGCCCTTCATAGTCCTCGCGATGGGCGAGCAGGATGCGCACCGAAAGCACCCGCTCACGGCTGCTGCCGGCGCTGAGCAAAAGCTGCTCGATACCGGTGAGCACTTCGCGGGTCTGCGCCCCGATATCACCACTGAGGTCCGAGGCGACCTGGCCTCCGATGTAGAGATGGTTGTCGTACCGGACCATGTCCGAACGGCGTTTTGCCACAGCGAAACGTTCAATTTCCATAAAGCATTCCTGATGGGTACGAAGGACGGCACTTGTGAAAATCATGCTTGCAGTTCATCGTCCATAAATAAAATCGATTTATCGTATGGCAAGATAAGCTGAACCTATAGCGAGGTGCGCCGATGACGATTTCCCATACCCAACTCAAGGCGTTTCACGCCGTTGCAATGAATGGCAGCTTCACTCGGGCGGCCGAGCAACTCTGCCTGTCACAACCCGCGGTATCCGACCAGGTGCGCAAGCTCGAGGATTATTACGGGGTGATGGTGTTCTACCGCGACAAGCGCCTGGTGCGCCTGACGGAAGTGGGCGAGCGGTTGTTCGGCCTGACCCAGCGCCTGTTCGATATCAGTATTGATGCCCACGACATGCTGACGGACTACCGCACCCTGTCGACGGGAACCCTGAACCTTGCCGTGGATGCGCCGGTGCACGTCTTGCCCTATGTCTCACGCTTCTGCAGCCGTTACCCCGGCGTTGAGGTGAAGATCGAAACCGCCAATACCGACGAGGTCCTGCAGCGGTTGTTCAGCCACCAGGCCGACATCGCCTTGCTGGGGCGCAACATTGAGGACGATCGCCTGATGACGCTGCACCTGCGCAGCGATCCAATGCTCGCCTTCGTCGCCCATGACCATCCCTGGGCGCAACGGGATTCCATCTGCCTTGCCGACCTGGACAACACACCCATGGTCTTGCGCGAGCAAGGTTCGGTCACACGGTTATCGCTGGAGGAGGAGATGGCGGCGGCGGGTTTGCACATTTGCAAGGCAATCGAAGTGGAAGGGCGTGAAGCGGCACGCGAGGCCGTGGCGATTGGCATGGGCGTCGGGGTCGTCTCGGCAGCCGAGCTGGGCTCGGACTCCCGGGTTCGCGGCTTGCCGATCGTTGACTGTCAGCGGCACTTCACCGAGACATTGGTTTGTCTGCGGGCACAGAGTTCGCGACGTATCCTGACGACCTTTTTTGACATGGTTCGAGAAGGGTTGGGCGAGTGAGATTGTCTGGTGTTTTCGTGTTGGCAGTGCGGGCCTCTTCGCGAGCAAGCCCGCTCCCACAGTTGATCTCCTGTGAGCATAAGATTTGTGCCAGGCGCAGATCCCCTGTGGGAGCGAGCCTGCTCGCGATGGCGATCTGTCAGGCACCACATCAACAACGGCCAATAATGACTGCCTTTGACCAAGCCTTAAAAAGCCCCGCCAGGCGCAATGCCGGGCGGGGCTTGAGTGACTCAATACCAGTGTTTACGCGACGTTCATGGTCTTGTGCGTATCAATCAAATGCTGCACCACACCCGGATCGGCCAGGGTCGAAATATCCCCCAACCCATCGTATTCCGCCGTCGCAATCTTGCGCAGAATCCGACGCATGATCTTGCCCGAACGGGTTTTCGGCAGCCCTGGCGCCCACTGAATCACATCCGGCGAAGCAATCGGGCCGATCTCCTTGCGCACCCAGTTTTTCAGCTCAAGTCGCAGTTGCTCGCTTGGCTCTTCGCCACCGATCAACGTGACGTAGACATAAATGCCCTGCCCCTTGATGTCATGCGGCACACCGACCACCGCCGCTTCGGCGACTTTCGGGTGCGCGACCATCGCGCTTTCGATCTCGGCGGTGCCCATGCGGTGGCCGGATACGTTAAGCACGTCATCCACGCGACCGGTGATCCAGTAGTAACCGTCTGCGTCACGACGCGCACCGTCGCCGGTGAAATACATGCCCCGGAAGGTCTTGAAGTAGGTATCGACGAAGCGGTCATGGTCGCCAAACAGCGTGCGCGCCTGGCCTGGCCACGAGT
>NZ_AKJB01000019.1:0-48453 GCF_000282555.1 Pseudomonas sp. GM102
CCACCAGCCGCTGGTTGTGGCGGCGGCTGGAGCAGGATTTGCGCGGGCAAGTGGTGTATGCCATCAGCGGCAAACTCAAGGGCTTGGCGTCGAGTTTCGAAAGTCGCACCCGCGATCTTTTGCATCAGGCTTACGGTCTGGCAGCGGGACAGCCGCAGGTGCAGCGGGATTTGCTGCACTGGATGTTCGTGGTGCTGGAAGTCGGCCACGCGATCATCGAGTTGCGCAAGGAACAGGCGATTCTGCCGGTGCACCCGGCCTATGCCGAATCCCAGCCGTGGCGCCAGTCAATCCGGGCGATGGGGCGTTCGCTGGTGCGACTGTTTCTGCAACCCGGCCCGAGCAATCTGCAGCGTGCGCTGGTCGCGGTCGACCACGCGATCAGCCGCGTGCAGGCCACCGACGAACCCTTCGCGCCGCACTTCGACACCTCCGCCCTGCGCCGGGTGAAGAGCTACCTGCACTTCATCCGCACCTCGCTGCTCGACCCGCAATCGCCACTGGCCGGCTACATAAAAGCTAGTGCCATCACCAAGCCCAAAGGACTTGAACATGCCTCGTGAAATCGCCTTCCACGGCGTGTACATGCCGACCATGACCCTGATGTTTTTCATTGCCGCGGCGCTGGCCTGGGCGCTGGATCGGTTCCTGTCCGGGTTCGATCTGTATCGCTTCTTCTGGCACCCGGCGCTGCTGCGCCTGAGTCTGTTTACTTGTCTGTTCGGCGCCCTGGCGCTGACTGTTTACCGTTGACTTTCTATCACTGAAGAAGGCCCTGATGAAAAAGCTTTTCAGCCTGCTCGCGACCCTGTTGGTGTTGGCCCTCGCCCTGTGGATCGGTCGGACCCTGTGGGTGCATTACATGAACACACCCTGGACCCGCGACGGCCGGGTGCGCGCCGACATCATCAACGTTGCCGCCGACGTTACCGGTGAAGTGGTGGACGTGCCAGTGCGCGACAATCAGCTAGTTAAGAAGGGCGATTTGCTGATGCGCATCGACCCCGAGCATTACCGCATCGCGGTGAAACAGGCGCAGTCGCTGGTGGCCTCGCGCAAAGCCACGTGGGAGATGCGCAAGGTCAACGCCCATCGCCGCGCCGACCTCGACAACCTGGTGATCTCCAGGGAAAACCGCGACGACGCCACCAACATCGCCGACTCGGCCCTGGCCGATTACCAGCACGCCCAGGCACAACTGGAAGCGGCCGAACTGAACCTCAAACGCACCGAAGTGCGTGCGGCGGTGGACGGCTACGTCACCAACCTCAACGTCCATCGCGGCGACTACGCACGCATCGGCGAAGCGAAAATGGCTGTGGTCGACATGAACTCGTTCTGGGTTTATGGCTTCTTCGAAGAAACCAAATTGCCCCGCGTGCGGGTCGGCGATAAGGCTGACATGCAGTTGATGAGTGGCGAAGTGCTCAAGGGGCACGTGGAGAGTATTTCGCGCGGCATCTATGACCGTGATAACCCGGAAAGTCGTGAACTGATTGCGGATGTGAACCCGACGTTTAACTGGGTGCGGCTCGCGCAACGGGTGCCGGTACGGATTCACATTGATGAGGTGCCGGGCGGGGTGCTGTTGGCGGCGGGGATTACGTGTACGGTGGTGGTGAAGCAGGCAAGCGATTTGTAAGCTGCGAACCGGACTCGCCCTCACCTCGGTGAAGGCGGGTGTCGGTTTTTGAGCTTCAGCTCAGGTATGCCCACAACACGCCAAGTCCACCACCGATTCCGCTGGTATTGCCGGCAAAAATAAACCTCGAATTACTTCGGGGCTGTAGAAGCGCAGGTTCAGCCGAGATGGCTGTGTCTTCTTCGATGTATCCATTGCAGCCGAAGTCTTTATCAACAGTGCCATTGCTCAGGAAGCGGGCGATATGCAGTTTTTTGTAACTGCCGACGACATTTATCCTCTCCGCGGCATCCAGAAAACCAGCCTGCCAATTGTCCCCGGTCTGTTCGTCAAACGCAGTCAGGACAGGTTTGCCCAAGTTGAACAGATGATCCGGAACACCGTCAGCCATCATTCTAATCAGCAACCCCTTCATGAGCTTCCCGGTGCGCCCACAATTGCCGAAGCCAATGAAACCGTTATTCGTTGTCTGAATCAGACCTTGTATAACGGTGTCTCCTTCCTCGACGTTCAACACGTAGGAACCTGGTGTTGCGGAAGCGCCGAATGTCTTGTCAGTACTGCCGTCACTATTGAGGCGAGCAAAGAACCCCTTCATGCCATCGGATTGTTTAACACATCCGGCTAACAGGATTTTCTCACCATTCTGGATATGCACGGCGTGAAGTGCTATCGCACGGTCAGTGTCATCGAGTCTGATATCAAGGCGACCGGTTTTGTTGAAACTGGTGTCCAACTGGCCTTTTAGGTTCACTCGATACAGGACGCCATGGGTTTTTTCGCTTCCCGAAGAACGGTAGGTCGCGCTGATGACAATTTTGTCGCCCTGGAAGGCGCAGTTACTGGAGTCGGGCACGAATACTTCGCCCGTTTGGTTTTGAAAAATCTGTCTGCCTTGCACTGCGAAGTCTTTGTCCAGATCACCCTGTTCAGTGAATCGGCAAACTACCAAGTGCGGTGGGGGCTCGTCGGAGTCTGCGTCCAGATGAGTCCAGCCCAGCATGTAAATCTTTGAGCCCTGCTCCAGTATCTTCCCGCCTGATGCGTCAAAAGGCGCTTTGAATTTTCCGTAGCTGAAGCCTTGGTCCGCGAATGTTGTATCAAGGCTTCCGTCTTCATTCAGGCGTGCCAGCCCGTAATAGGCCGAGTTGTACAAGGTGGCGGGATCGTCGTCATGGGACACGACGGCACCGACGATGATTTTGCCCGAGCCCAGTATGCAAAGGCCTTTGACGTGACGATCCGTGCCATTGATATGAGGTAGATTTGAGAGCGAGATCTTTCCTTTGTCGCCAAAGGTATCATCGCTGTCTCCGGCATGTTGACGGTTGAATGTATTCATTTTTTTGTCCAGTGAAGTCCATTTGGTGGGATGAGTCATGGTGGCGCCCAACGCTTTCTAGGTTGAAAACGGTTGTTGGGTATTCCATCGACATCACCGCACCGGTCGTCCACAGACTGATGGGCAAAGGGACTTCATGGAGACGAACACCCGCCGAATGAGTCTGGTCCGCTCATGCGACGGGTGTCTACTGTCAGATTTAACAGGTAGCGAGGATGGCTGGAGTTTTGCTCACGCGGCAGAGCGTGCACCATGGGTAACAAAAGTTTCGTGCAAATTCCGCCACAGCACCTGACCGGACGCCTGTTTTTCAAACACCACGGTCGAGCGCCGATCCGAGTGCAGGCCCGTTGCGTCAGTCTGCTGCTCGCGGTAACTCACCACTGCGCCACCGTCGTATAGCGCAACACCGCGCAACTCGCTGAGCTCAATCCTGAACCCGAGCTTTTTCCCGCCCGCCAGCAGAAACAATTCATTCAACGCCTCGAAATCCAGCACCCGGCCCAACGGCGAGATCATGGAAAACTGCGGTGAAAAACGCGTCAGCAATTGCTCAAGCTCGGACTCGTCTCGTTCCTCGGCCAACCATTGTTCGATGGCTATGTGAGCCTGGATCACTTCGTCAAAGTATTCGGTGTAGTCGGTCATGCTGTTTCCT
The DNA here is from genome assembly GCF_000282555.1 of Pseudomonas sp. GM102. Classification (NCBI taxonomy): domain Bacteria; kingdom Pseudomonadati; phylum Pseudomonadota; class Gammaproteobacteria; order Pseudomonadales; family Pseudomonadaceae; genus Pseudomonas; species Pseudomonas sp. GM102. Next base: position 3,643 of record NZ_AKJB01000019.1, read on the forward strand.
GAAGTTCTGTGGTGTCTGTTCCGATGTGTTCGCGGGCAAGCCTCGCTCCTACAGGATGAGCGCCCTCTCAAAATGGGTGCATAACCCGTAGGAGCGAGGCTTGCCCGCGAAGGGGTCAACCCGGTCTCAAAGTTGCCCACGTAACCCGAACCGCTTCATCAACCCTGACTCCAACAACCCTTTGGGCAACAACCCCGCCATCAACGGCAACGCCCGGCTGCCATTGCCCAAGCGAATCAGGCGCGGTGGTTTGCTCTGCTGCACGGCTTTGAGCAAACCAGCGGCAAATTCGCTGGCCGGCGTCGGTTTGTCCTGAGACGCCTTGGCCCGTGCACGAATACCTTCGCGCAGAGGCCACCATGGCGACTGCTCGGTGATCAGTTGCTCAGCCTCATGCCCGGCATTCTTGGCGAAACTGGAGGCGATAGCCCCCGGCTGAACCTCCATCACCCGCACGCCGAACGGCGCCAGTTCCATGCGCAAGGCATCGCTCAAGGCGTGCACCGCCGCTTTCGACGCACAGTAAGCACCGGCAAACGGCGTGACCAAAACCCCGGACACGCTGCCGATGTTCACCACCAGGCCCCTGGCGCGACGCAGCACCGGGAACATCGCGCGAGTCACGCCAACGATCGCAAACACGTTGGTTTCGAATTGCCGCTGCATGGCCGGCACACCGCCATCGAGCAGGGGGCCCATGGCGCCATAGCCGGCGTTGTTGATCAGCACATCAAGGCCGCCGCGTTGCTGATTGATCCGCTCGCTCAGCTGTTCGAGGGCCGGGCCATCGTTCACGTCCAGTTGCACGGCAGTGAACCCGGCGGCGGTGAGCGCGGCGACGTCTTCAGCCTTGCGGGCGCTGGCCCAGACTTCGTAACCGGCACTTTTGAAGGTGTCGGCAAGGGCGCGGCCAATGCCGCTGGAGCAACCGGTAATCAACGCAACGGGCATGGCGCGGTCCTTGTGCAAAAAAAGGGGTGGATCAGTCGGAGAAACTACCCTGCAAACGCTCGGCGCGAAACTCCAGGGTTTGCGGGCGATAACCGGGGCGCAGGGGCGGCATAGGCAAGCAGTCTTCCCAATTGCCTCCGGCCTGCAATTCGCCGGGGCCGCGATAACGCGGCGCGGCGTATTGATTGTCAGCCAGATTGACCGTATCGCCCGGTGCATAAGCAGCGACGCGCCAGCGCAGTTCGGTCAGCGGCACGTCGTTGCCGTTGTTCATCGTCAGCTTCAAGGGGCGATCGGCCGGGCAGTGCTCGGGCGCGTAGGTTATACGCAGCTCAAGGCGCGCCAGTTGCTTGACCTCGCGGGTGTCCAGCCAGAACACCCACACCGCCACCAGACCCAATCCGAAGGCGGCGGCCATGGACACCGGCACGGCTTTGGACGGGTAGCGCAGCAGCAGGATCAGCCAGGTGATGACCAGCAGGACGCCGATGAACATGACGCGAAACCTCGGGAAGGGAAAGAGCATCCTACCTAAGCGTAGGTGGAATTGGCGATGGGCTGGATGTTGATGGTGGATTTGAGAACGCTTTCGCGGGCAAGCCCGCTCCCACAGTGGCTTCGGTTGTTCGCAGATGTTGTGGATATCAGAGAACCTGTGGGAGCGGGCTTGCCCGCGAAGAGGCCGGTAAAGGCACTGCAAAAATTGGCAAAAAAAGCCCCCGCCCAACCCACTGCGGATAGGGACGCAGCGGGCTGGACGGGGGCTTTTTATTTTTTACCGGTCAATCACTGCGCGATGGTTTTCACCGACACGCCGCGCTCGATCGGGGTGGAGCGACCGTAGATATCTTCAAACCGCTCGATATCGTCTTCACCCAGATAGCTGCCCGATTGCACTTCGATGATCTCGAGCGGAATCTTGCCCGGGTTGCGCAGACGGTGAACCGAGGCGATCGGGATGTAGGTCGACTGGTTTTCAGTGAGCAGGAACACGTTTTCGTCGCAGGTCACTTCAGCAGTGCCGCTGACGACGATCCAGTGTTCGGCGCGGTGGTGGTGCATCTGCAGCGACAGGCACGCGCCCGGCTTGACCGAGATGCGCTTGACCTGGAAGCGGCCGCCCATGTCGACCGAGTCGTAGGAGCCCCACGGACGATAGACTTCGCAATGGGTCTGGGTTTCGCTGCGGCCCTGCGCGTTGAGGGTATTGACCATCTGTTTGACGCCTTGGACCTTGTCCTTGTGGGCGATCATCATGGCGTCCTTGGTTTCGACGACCACGATGTTTTCCAGGCCGATCACCGACACCAGTTTGCCGTTGCCGTGGATCATGCAGTTTTTGCTGTCCTGGATGACCACGTCGCCTTTGGTGACGTTACCGTTGGCGTCTTTTGCATTGACCTCCCACAGCGACGACCAGCACCCGACATCGCTCCAGCCTGCGGTCAGCGGTACCACGCAAGCGCGCTGGGTTTTTTCCATCACCGAATAGTCGATGGAATTGTCCGGGCAGCAGGCGAAGGTGGCGGCGTCGATGTCGACGGTGTCGGCATCCTGGGCGCTACGTTCCAGCGTCAGCATGCAGGTGTCGTAGATATCTGGATCGTGTTTTTTCAGTTCTTCGAGGAAACGGCTGGCGCGGAACAGGAACATGCCGCTGTTCCAGAAGTAACCACCGGACTGGACGAATTCGGTGGCGCGTTTCACGTCGGGTTTTTCGACGAAGTGCGAGACACGGCTGACGCCTTCCGGCAGCAGGGCATCGTTGGTGGATTTGATGTAGCCGTAACCGGTTTCCGGTTTGGTCGCCGGCACGCCGAACAGCACCATCTCGCCACGCTCGGCTGCCACAGTGGCCAGGGCCAGGGCGCGTTGCAGGGCTTTCTGGTCTTCCAGCACGTGGTCGGCCGGCAGCACCAGCATCAACTCGTCGCGACCTTCATTGACCAGCATCATCGCGGTCAGGGCCACGGCCGGCGCGGTGTTGCGGCCGAAGGGTTCCATCAGGACGCGCTGCACGTCCAGGTTGCGGGCGCCCAGTTGCTCGTTGACGATGAAACGGTGTTCCTTGTTGCAGACCACGATCGGGGTGTCCATGCCTTCGAACACCAGGCGTTCCAGGGTTTGCTGGAACAGCGTGTGTTCGCCGGTCAGGGCGAGGAATTGCTTGGGGAATTGCTTGCGCGAAAGCGGCCAAAGACGTGAGCCGCTACCACCTGACAAGATCACCGGAATCATGTTGTTACTCCTTCAAAATCGATTGGTTAGAGCTACTGCGTTCTGTCGTTTCACTCTTGTTCTTGTTCCGTGTCCGAATTGACACCTCGGTCCTCTGTGGGAGCTGGCTTGCCTGCGATGGCATCACCTCGGAGTATCTGTTGCACCGAGTTGTCTGCATCGCGGGCAAGCCCGCTCCCACAAGGGGAGCGTCAATTCAGAGAATTAATCAGCGCGTCGACACCGGGCGCTTGACCCACACTGGCGACAGGCTGCTGCCACTGCCGGTGACGTACAGCACCGCGGCTTCGCCTCGTTCCAGGGCAACCGGTTTCACGTCGCCGACTTTGGTGGCGCCGTCGTACAGTGCCAGGCTGACTTTCACCGGGTTGATTTCACGCTCGCCACGGCCTTTGGCCGCCACGGACGGGACCACCTCGGTCTTGCCGTCGGCGGTTTTCAGGGTCAGGGCCTTGTCGCTGAGGTTCTGCACGCGTACCAGGGATTTCTGTTTGTTCTTGAACGGCGGCTCTTCGATCAGTTGCGGCGCGCCGCTGGCGTTGTTGACCAGGGTGTAATAGTGGTCGCCGGCCAGTTTCACCGGCAGGCTCTGGCTGCCGACCTTGGCGCTGTAATCGCCGCCCGGCATGAAGCTGAAGTCTGTGCTGGACAGCGGCGCGACTTCGTTCAGGTTGGTGGTGCCAACGGTGGCGCTGACTTCAGCGTTACCGGCGTTGTAGACCCGCACGAAACTGGAGCCTTTCGGTGCGGTCGGGCCATAGAGCGCGGCGTCACCGGCGAAGGCCTGCAAGGACAATACGCTCATGCCAGCGACGAGAGCAAAGGTCTTAGCGAGACGGCGAGGAGTAGTAGTGAAAGTCATGGTGTACCTCTCTTTCAGTTTTGCGCCCGGTCGGGCGTCTCGGATTTAGTGTTTGCAGCTACGTTTTGTTGGCGTGCGCCGGCTTGTTTAAGCTCTGCGACCCACTGCGGGTCGGCGTCACCGATTTCGTTGTTCACAGGCAGATATCGTTCAGGGAACTCCCAGATCAGCACTTGTGGCGGGCTGTTCTTGAAAGCATCGCTTTTCAGGTAGCTGAGCATCGGCAGAATCGGGCCATGGCCGTCTTCGGCGTAATTGACCACGTCGCTGTGCAACGCTTCTTTCAGCGCACCGACGAAGTTCCAGTTCGGGTTGGCGCTGTAGCTGGTGCCAATCAGGGCCACCGGCACTTCAGTGTTGGCGAACAGAGCGTCATCACCGGCAGGCTGATCCTGGGCCGCCACGGTGTTGCGCTTCTGCAAAGGCTCTTGCGCCGGCATCAGGTTTTCGAACAGAGGGTCCAGCGGCAGGAACAACCGCAGGTCGCCCTTGTGCGTCACCTTCTCCGCAGGTTCGGTGACGAAGTTTTGCGGTTCGCCGCTGAGCGGAGCCTTGTCGGCAATGGTTTTGGCCAGGGTCTGGGCAGCGACTTGCGCGCCTTCCGGGGTCCAGTGGGTGTCGGTGCGCAGGAACACTTGCTGACCGTCTTGCTTGGCCTTTTGCATTGGGCCTAGCAGGTCGGGGGCGAGGATCTTGTCGGCCGCCACACGAGCGTGGAAGTCCTTGTACAGATTGGCGTGGATACTTGCCGGCTTCTCTTCACCCAGGTGTTCCGGGTACAGACGCGTCTTGGCCGGGACAATCGCCATCACCAGTTGCACACCTTGTTTTTTCAAGGTCTGGCGCACGCCTTCGACCAGCGCGTAGTTGCCCTGCAGGTTCAACTCTTCGTTGACGATCGGGTGGAACTCTTCATCGCTGAAGAGCCACTGATCGCGACCGAGCACCACGCCCGGGCGCCCTTCATTGAACAGTTTGAAATCCAGCGCGGCCCAAAGGTTGGTGCCCAGGCGCTTGATCGGGAACTCGTCGTCGTAGTGCGTTTCGACGGCTTTGCTCCAGCGACCGTTGAGCACGGTCGCATCGGCGTTGGTACTGAAGCCGAAGAAGCTGCGTACCGACCACACGCCCAGGACCAGCAAGGTCACCAGGAACAGGGCAATGTAGAAGATGCGTAATGAGCGGGTCATAGTCAGATCCCTCAGAACTGGAAGTAAAGGAACGGCGAGAAGCTTTGCGCCGAGAGTTTGAGAATCGAGGCGATGAACAGCAGCAGTACGACGGCGCGCATCACGTAACGGGACCAGTCAGCGGTCCAGTAGGCCGGTTGCACAGTCGCTTCAACGCCGACGGTGTAACCCGGTTCGTGGATGCTGCCCGGGTTGTCGCCCGGTACGGCTTTGATCAAACCTGGCTGAGCAGCGGCCGGGCCATCGGTCTCGGTGTTTGCCGCAGGCGTGGTCTTGACCGGTGGCCGGTTGGTGTAGAAATCACGCAGACCGAAGAACGCCAGGGTTGCGTAAGCCACCACCAGGGTTGCCACTTGCAGACCGGTGAGGCTGGCCTGGTTGAGTTCCGACAACGACCATTCGCCGAAGCTGAACATGGCGCCGTACATACGACCGGCGACGTGCAGGTTCTCTGCGCGGAAGATCACCCAACCCATCACCACCAGCAGGAAGGTCAGCGCCCAACGGACCGGGTTGAAGCTGCGCGGCGAAGTGTTCAGGCCAAGGGCTTTTTCGATTGCCAGCCACATGCCGTGCCAGGCACCCCAGACGATGTAGGTGATGTTCGCGCCGTGCCACAGACCACCGAGCAGCATGGTCAGGAACAGGTTGCGATAGGTCATCAGCGTGCCTTTACGGTTACCGCCTAGGGTGATGTACAGATAGTCACGCAACCAGGTCGACAGGCTGATGTGCCAGCGACGCCAGAACTCGGTGATCGACTGGCTGATGTACGGCTGTTTGAAGTTTTCCATGAAACGGAAACCCATCATCAAGCCCAGACCAATCGCCATGTCGCTGTAGCCGGAGAAGTCGAAGTACAACTGCGCGGTGTAGGCCAGGGCGCCGAGCCAGGCGTCGCCCGTGGTCGGGTTCTGCAAGGCGAAGCAATGGTCGGCCACCACCGCCAGGGTGTCGGCGATAAAGACCTTCTTGATGAAGCCCTGCATGAACCGCGTGGCACCTTCGGAGAACTTGTCGAGGGTGTGGGTGCGGTTGTTGAACTGGTCGGCCAGGTCGCGGAAACGCAACACGGGGCCGGCAATCAAGTGCGGGAAGATCGCCACGAATGCGGCAAAGTCGATCAGGTTGCGGGTCGCCGGGGTATCACCACGGTAGACGTCGATGATGTAGCTGATGGACTCGAAGATGTAGAACGAGATCCCGATCGGCAACAGCACGTGGGTCAGGATGAACGGCGAAAGACCGACCGAGGTCATCATCGCGTTGATGCTGTCCACACCGAAGTTGGCGTACTTGAAGTAGCCGAGGATGCACAGGTCGACACCCACGCCCAGGAGCAGCCAGCGCTGGGCCGGTTTGGTCCGAACGCCTGCCGCACCAACCTTCAGGCCGATCCAGTAGTTCCACAGCGTGACGGCTGCGAACAGCGCAAGGAAGTCCACACGCCACCAGGCGTAGAACACGTAGCTGGCGATCAGCAGCAGCAAGTTGCGATAGCGTATCCCGCTCAAGTAGTACATGCCGAGAAAGATCGGCAAGAACAGAAACAGGAACACGTTGGATGAAAATACCATCCCGATCTCTCCATGTTTAACCAACAGTCAAGGGCCAAGGCCCCCCCAAACCCCCCATCAAAATCCTGGGTGGTTGCATTACATTTCAAACCGCCGCGATCCCTGTAGGAGCGAGGCTTGCCCGCGAAGGCCGTTATGCGGTGGAACTGATGAACCGTGTCATCGTTCTTCGCGGGCGAGCCTCGCTCCTACAGGGGTTGCGTGTGTCCTAAGAACCTTTTTTGCCTTTCTCGCTGGCCGGGTCGTAGACCTTGGTCAAATCCCCGCCGAGGCGGAAGGTCTTGAACGGCTGCATTTTGTGTTTCTGTGCCAGCACATCCGGCGTGCAGGTGTAGAGCGAGCAGAACGGTTCGAGCCAGGCGAATTTCGAATCGACCTTGAGGTCGGTCATGTCCTGCTCTTTACCGTTCTTCTCCTCGAATTCATCCGGGTCTTCCACGCCTGCAAGCACGCGATCACCCAGGCGTTTCAAGGCGCCGTTGTTTTCCTGGCGCAAATCGACACCGTTGACCTGAGCGAAACTGGCGATCATCGCCAGTGGCGGCAGGGCGTAGTTGTGATAGGCGAGGGCGCGTTGCTGGCGCTTGAGCTCGTTGGGCAGGAAGCCTTGGGCATCGACCTGATTGACGCCGACCTTGTATTCCTTGACGGCCCAATCGAACAGATCGCGGCGGTTGGTGGCGACCGACGTGGCCATCACCGACCAGGCGGCCCAGTACGAGTGGTTGTTGGTTTGCTCGAGCGGCAGGTTGTCCCAATCGCTGACCACCTGATCGGCCATTTTGCTGAACCAGGCTTCAATCACTTGCGCCTCTTGCTGGTGGTTGGCCAGCGGATGCGAGTCAGAAAACTTCAGGCGGATATAGGACGAAGCCATGCTGCCCAAGGCCCATTTGCGCATGGACTTGCCGGTGTGGTTGAAGTCCTTGGACATCAGTGCATCGGCCTTGGCCCAGGCGGTCAACCAATTCAGGGTGCATTCCAGTTGTGCAGGGTTACCGTCACGCATGAACTTCATCACCTGCTTGCTGGTGCTGCGTTCGATCTTGGTGATGTCGGCGGTGCTGTCGCGGAAGGCTTTTTCCGATGCCTCGTTCAGGGTCGAACGGGCCTTGTCGGAGCCTTCGTATTTGCTGCGAAATTGCAGGGCGCCGGTGTAGGGCGTCGGCATCGCGTCGCAGCCTTCACTCTTGTCGCCGGTTTTGACTTTTTCAATGGGCGCGAAGTAACCCTGGGGCGGACGAAGTGGCGCGGCAGCCTGGGTGGCGCCGGCGAACATCGCCAGCGTCAGCAGGGAGGGCGCGAGTATCTTTTTCAGCGTTCGGGTTTGCATGCAGTTCATAAGAGGTAGCCTCATTGCCCGGCTTGAGCGGTACGCTGCCCAGTGCCGGAGAACACGTTGCGTTTGCAGATTTTCGCTTCGACCTTCTGAGGCGTGGCACCTGGTTTTTCAGGTCCCTGGACTTCGACGGCCAGCAGATTTTGCGAGGCCCAGTCTTCGTCCGTGCGCAACTCGAAGGCGAAACGCCCGTCGGTTTCAGAGGTTTCCGGTTTGTCGATCTTGATGTCCTCGTGGCGCCCGTTCATGTACCAGAGGGTGGCTTGCAAGGTTTTCACCGAGGTGTCGGCGAAGCGGATGTCGACCTGGTGGCTGCTGTTGCGCAGGTCCAGGTTCTTGCTGTTGACCATCAATTCGTTTTTGCCCGGTTTCAACGTGGCGCTGGCGCTCATCTGTGCGTCTTTGCCTTCGCAACCGTTGTCCAGCAGCGCCATCATTTGGCGGTAGATGGTTTCCTGATCGAGGCGATAAAGCGGCGAGAATTCCCAGATGAGGATTTTCGGTGGTTTGGTCTGGAACTCTTCACTGCCCAGGTACTGCAGCATCGAACCTTCGAAGCCACCACCAGGGAATGCCACGTTGAGAATGTCGGCGCCGATGGCCTCTTCGAGGAAACCGGCGAAGTTGTAGTTCTTGCCACTGTGGCTGGTGCCGACCAGGGTAATTTCCGGATTGCCGGAATCACTGAACAGATCGCCATCGCCCGCTTCGCCTTTCGGCTCGGTGGTGAACTGATCCATGTACTGGATCGCGTAGCTGGTGCCACAGAGTTGACCAGCCATGTTGTGTAACGTTCCGGTCTTGCCCATGCGACCCGACTTATGGGTCTCGAATTCACGCTTGGGAACGTCGGCGAAGGCCGGCAATTGCTTGACCTTCTCGGCGACGATTTTCGCCGTGCGCTGGGCGCCATAAGGCGTCCAGTGTTGGTCGCCGCGGAAGTAAAAGTCGTGGGCTGGCAAGGTGTCGGGCAGCGATTCGTTGGTCAGTGGCGACAGGTCCGGGACCACGTAGCCCATCTGCGCGAAACGCCCGAGCATGGTTTTGTAATTCCTCAGCGCCTTGTCAAAGTCGTAGCTCGCCTTCTCGGCCGGGTTCAGCTTGTTGCGGTTCACCAGGCCGCGGGTCGGCTGGTAAACGATGACCAGTTCCACGCCTTTGCTCTTGAACGCATCGTGCAGTTGTTTCATGCGTTTGTAGCCAGCGGGTGTGGTGTCGAACTCGGTGCGCAAGTCTTCTTGCGTACGGAACAGCCAATCGCCCTGCGCCTGCACCAGTGTGGTGAAGTTCTGCTGATAGCGGGTGGTGTAGTTCTTCGGGTCGTGGGCTTCGGGGCAGAGATTGCAGCAATCGTCGGCCTTGAATTTCGGTGCGCTTACGCTGGCGGCATTATCGGCGCGAACACCGCCGCTGGCCGCGAGAATGCCAGCGGTCAGGGCCGACAGGCTGAGTAATTTGATCAAGTGTGGGTGCATAAAATTATCCTCAGTCCCGCATTTCGGTCTGGCGTTCGACAGGGTCGATCAGCACGGCTTTCTGCTGGCGCACCAGCAGGTCGAGAATTTCATCCTGGCGCTCGCCGAGGATCCCCGAGAAGCTGATGCCGCTGGATTTGGTCGGCGCGAGCATCGACACGCGATACAACTCCACGCTCAGCGGCGAGTCGATGGACAGCGGTCCGCTGCCATTGGCGGCCAGTTCACCGCCGACCACGATCAGCGACACCTGGGCGTCGAACGGATCGAGCTTGATGTCCCGGTCGGTGTCGGTCAGGTCTTTGATGTGCCCGTAGACACCGGTCAGGCCGTTGGCCATCGAGACGTTTTCGTATAGGCGAATGTTCACGCTGTTACGAATACGGATGCCGTGGCGTCGGTTGCTGATCACCTTGTTGCCCCACAACAGGTTGTCAGCACTCTCATAGAGAGTGATGCCATCGGTGTGGTTCTTGTAGATCTCGTTGTAGGCGATCAGGTTGTTCACACTGTTACGGTCGATCACCAGGCCCGAAAGCTTGTTGTCGTAGCTGCGGTTGTTGAAGATGAAGCTGTCGTTGACCTCACGGGAAATAATGATCCCGTGCTTCTTCTTGGTCCCGTACACCGTGTTGTCGGCGATGATCAGACCGTGGGAACGGTCATGGGGGTCAATGCCGTAGACGATGTTGTCTTTGTAGGTGTTGCCCTTGACTACGAAGTCGCGGGTTTCGTAGCAGTAGAAGCCGTACCACATGTCCGAGAACTCGGAGCCGACGATCCAGCCGGACGGTTCCGGGCGCTTGAGCACCTTGGCCATGTTCGGCGTGTATTGGGAAATACTCACGCCGTAGGACTTACTGTTGGCGTAACCGAAACTGGCTATCTTGCTGTTGGCAATGTACGTCTCGGTGCCACCCCAGGACAGCAGGAACGGACGGAACTCCTTGGGCGACTTGAAGGCCGACGGGCCGTTTGCCTTTTCGCTCCAACCGGTGATTTTGGTATCACGCACGAACAGCTGGCCGTCGTTGACCAGGAACGAACCGGCCTCTTGGGACAGGCGCAGTTCCTGGGTCTGCTTGTCGATTTCCAGAATGCCCTTGTTACCCACCACGATCGGCAACTTCGCCAGGAACACGCCCGGCGAGGTTTCGCTGAAGTACTGCTTGGGCAGCTTCTTCGCCAGGTCCTTGAGGTTCATGTAGCCATCGTCGATGAAGATCGCCTGCGGGATGCCATGCTGACGCACCACCCACTCGGCCATCTTGTTGTCGCCGCCGATGAAGTCCTTCAGGGCGTTTTCCTGCATCATCCGGCGCACGCTGATCTTGCCGGGTTTGGTGCGCACGACTTTCGCGGCGATGGCTTCGGCGGTGTAGCCAGAGGTGTCCGGCAGTGTCGGCTTGGCCAAGTCCAGCGGCGCGGTGGGCGCGCTGCTGACGGTGTAAGTCTTGGCCTGTTGCAGCCCCTTGGCCATGGTCGTCGGTTTTCCCGCTTGCACGGGCTTGGCCGGTTCGACGGCGGCGAAGGCGGCTGCGCTGGCGAGCAGCAGCGCGCCGGCCAGCAGGCTGATCGAGCCTTTCTTGGCGCTGTTCATGTCGGGCACTCCCTTCGCGGTTTGCATCAGAAGCGCCAGACCACGTCGACAAACGCGCGGTGCATGTACGAGTCGACTTCTTTGCCATACGCATCGCCGGGCTTGAACACACCGCCACGGAACCGTACCAGTGCCGAAGGCTCGTCGATCGACTGGCTCAACGCCGCCGGCAACAGGCCTTGCTTGAAGTACTTGGTGACCACCAGGTCCATTTCCTGACCGAGGTCTTTGTTGCCATCTTCCAGCGGCAGAGAGGTGCTGGAGAGGATGGCGCCGGTCACGTCGTCGGTGTTGTTTTCGACGGCGTTGATGCCGTTGCTGCCCACCGGCTTGTTGCCGTCCACGCGCCAGAACTTGTGGTAGATCAGACTGGCGTCGTATTCGTCGTTGAGCATCCACGAGCCGAACAGGGTAGCGGTCTGCATGTTGTTCATTTCGCCACGGAAGGCTTCGCCGAAACGGTGAACTCGCGAACGTGTACCGGTGTAGTTCGAGCGATTGCTTTCCAGGCCGGTCTGTTCGTACTCGGCGCTGGCACGGGCATAGGCCGCACCGACTTGCCACTGCGGATCGAGGCGCAGACGCAGGCCAATATCGGTGGCCCAGCCATTGAGGTCTTCACCGCGTTTGGCTTCGGTCGGACGCGTGCCATCGGCGTTCAGCGGGTTGACCGTGTCGGTGTCGCCGCTCATGCCGGTGATGCTGCCCCAGTAATTGACGGTGTTGGTATTGCGCCAGTTGTAGGCGTCGCTGTCGGCGGTGAGGCCGAGCCAGCTGATGTCACCGTTCTGTTTTTTATCCAGCGAATCGCCGGCCACGCCCGGCTCCGGGTAGTCGAGCTTGCCGTCATCGTGGGTGTGATGACCGCGAATGCCGACCCAGTTACCCGGCGACCATTGAGTGGCAACGTCGCCGAAAACGTGCAGACGATCCTCATCCTTGGGGGCCAGTTCTTTCAAGTCGGTGCGGTATTCGCTGAAGCGTTCGGCGATACCGACGTTAGCGCGCAACAGGGTGGTGTCGAAGGTCCAGTTCAGGGCTTCGATGTTGGTGTCGCGCCATTGGCCGTCGTCGTTGCGCAGGCGTTGGCGTCCGAGCTTGAGGATCTCGCCAGGGTAGGGCGTGAGGCCGCTGTAACCGACCCAGAACTCGCGCATCGCCAAGTAGTTCTTCTTGGTTTTGCGATCACCGTTGTCGGTGGTCTGGGTACCGTCGCTGTCGGACTGTTGCAGGGTGTCCGTTTCGATGATGTCGGTGGACGTCACGGCCTGGCCCATGGCGTAGGCGCTCCACGCGCCGCTTTCGCCGTACACCCATGGACGCAGGTCGAGGCCGACGCCAGAAACGTCGCCGCCGCTGGCAGTGCCCAGGTCACGGTCGTCTTCGGACTGGCCGGTAATTTTGACTTCGAGGCCGAAGTTCTTGTCCTCGGTCAGGGCCGCCAGGGTCGGGCACGACCACAGCAGGGCGAATGTCAGGCCAATACCGGCCTTCACGAATGGATTGAGCTTCATAGGGATTCCTCGCCGTCTTCTTCTTGCAGGGCGTGCAGTTCCAGCGTGTCCGGACTCACGGCACTACGAATGGCCTGTTCTTGTTTCAACAGGCGTTGGGCCTCGGCCAGCCGGTCAGGCGGCAGTTGCGCTTCGATGGTTTGCGCAAGCTCATTGGCTTGTGGGGTGTTTTGAGCCTTCGCCAATTGGCTGAAGACATAAGCGTTGACCGGGTCGGGTCGGGTGCCCTTGCCTTGGGAGAACAGTTGGGCAATGGCGAAATCGGCGCTGTTCTGGCCGTTACGCGCAGCGGTCAGCAGATGATCCAGGGCTTTTTGCGGATAGACCTTGCCCAGGTAACCACGACGGTAAATCTGGCCGAGGTAGTAATCGGCGGCGACTTCCCGGCCGACGGCTTTCTTGAAGTGCTCTTCGGCGACCTTGGCGTCGGCCGGCACCATTTTGCCTTCGAAGTAGAGCTTGCCCAGCAACAGTTCGGCACGCGGCTGGTCGGCGGCGCGGCCGTTGTCCAGGTACTTCATCATGGCGTCGACATCACCCAGTTCCGGGAAGTCGTAGAGCAATTGCGCCAGGCTGACCCAGGACGCCGGGTAGCCAGGTGCGATGCCTTCGAGCAGCGACTGAGCGGTTTTTTCGTCGGTCTTGCCCAGGCTCGCATCGCCCAGCACACGGGCCACACTGTCCACTCGTTGCGCAGAAACGACGCCACGGCTGTGACCCGCCTGCATCTGCTTGATCAGTTCAGCCTGTTGCTCTGGCTGGCCGCGTTTCTGATAGACCGTGGCCAGTTCGACGTAGCAGATGTCGGTGGTGTTCAACGCGGCTTTGCAGATTTTTTCCACGTCATCCAGATGCTGGTCGTAAGTGCCCTGGGTGCGATAGAGCAGCACTTGCGCCAGACCGGCTTCCGGTTTGCCTTCGGCGCGCCATTGGCTGATCTGCTTCTGTGCGTTGACGTTCGGGAAACTGTGCGGATATTGCAGGTACAGCATCGCCAGCGGGATCAGGGTGTTGCCTTCGCCATTGGCCGAGGCTTTCTTCAACAGCGCTTCGGCTTCGTGATGTTCGGCTTCGCTGGCACCGGGTTTGGCCACCAGCAGACGACCCAGGCGAGCCTGAGCCCGCGGCGAGACGCTGGCCGCGGCACGGTAAGTCGCCTCGGCCTTTTTGATTTGCGCCGGGTCACGGCTGTCGACTTGCAGATCGGCCAGGCCGACCTGAGCTTCGCTGTAACCCAGGTCTGCCAGCTGCTGGTAGTTCTGCGCCGCCAGCGCGGTATCGCCGCGCTTGAGGGCTTCATTGGCCAGGCGCTGGTCGGGCAGGCCGGCGCAGCCGCTAAGGCTCACCGCTAACGCCAATGCACAAAACGCATAACCACTGTGGGAGCGGGCTTGCCCGCGATTCAGGCGGCTCGGTGTTTCAGAAAGACCGCATTGATCCAATCGCGGGCAAGCCCGCTCCCACAGGATTCGCGGCGTTTTCAAAAGACTGATGATCGTCACGGGCATGTCCTCTGTTTAAAGACCGGCGGCCATGGCTTTGTTGATCAGCCAGCTCAGGTTCGGGCCGCGAGTGCTGTTCACTTCCACCGGGCGACCGGCGAAGGCGCTGTCCAGCGGCTCGTCTGGTTTGATCTGCACGCGGATGTCGGACGACAGGTCGGCGCTTTTCAGGCTGGTGCTGCTGACGATCTTGCCGGTACGGGTTTGGTCTTCGCCGGCGATCTGGAAGCTGACCGAGGTGCCTGGACGCACGTCGCCGAACTGGCGATAGGTGAAGCGCGCTTCAACGTTGGCTTCGGTGTTGCGCGGCACCAGTTGGAAGATCACGTCGCCTTTGCTGGCGTACTGACCGTTGGCCACCAATTGCTGAGCCACGGTGCAATCGCACGGCGACGTCAGGGTGCCGGTCATTTGCTTGCCGAACAATTCTTCAACCTTGGACGGTTGCAGTTGACCTTCGTCCAGATGGCCCTTGAGTACGTCGAGCATGCTGGTGCTGAAGGTCGCCAGCGGTGCGCCTTTGGCGGCAACGCCATCAGCCTTGATCAGGCTCTGCACGGTGCCGTCGCGCGGCATGGTGATGTTCATGCCCTGCACGCTGACCAGGCCGGCCTGGGCGTGGCTGACGAAGTACATGCCGTACACCGATTTGAAAATGAAACCGAATGCCACCAGGCCGACCACAAAGATACCGGCGCTGAAGGTCACTGCTTTCAGACGGCCGAGCGGCGTCATGCCGTGCCCGCCATCCTTGACCTTGCGTGCCTTGGTGAAGTTGTCGCGCTGCAAGGTCGCCAGCATTTCACCGACGCTGACGATGTCGCCAGCCAGGTGCGAAGTGATCAGGTGGCGCAGGGTGGAAATGTCACGGGGTTCCAAATTCTGGAACTGGCAACCGGTGCGACCGGTCTGGCGATCCACGGAGCGGATTTGCAATTCCACGTCCATGGCCAGGCCGAGGTTATCGATCACGAATTGCAGGCGAGCCTTGTGCACATCGCCGACTTTCAGCGGCAGCTGACCGGCGTTGAACGCCAGGCCGCCAGCGGAAAGGTCGATGAGCCGGGCTTCAACCGGAGTCCGGTCAGGGCCGAAGAAACGCAGCTTGGCCGGGATTTTCACGCGAGCGTGTTGGCGCTGGGCTTCGGATTCGTGCACTACGTTGGAGTTGACGGCGGTATTCATATGGGCGATTTCCTAGTTAATTCAGGCGAGTTCGGTCAGACCATCAGCAGCAGCACGGCGACAAAAATGCTGCCGGCGGAGAAGGTCATGGTCCGAGACGACCAAGTGTTGAACCAACCTTGAAAGCTGGCGAGATCACGGGTCAGGGAAGTGGGCTGGCGACTCCAGGACTGTCGGTCGAGGCGGAAGAACACGTAGATCTTCACCAGCGCGCCGACGATCTGGTTGTAATAGAGAATCGCCGGGTAAGCCGGGCCGATCCGGTGACCGGAGCAGGACAGCAGCACGGTCAGGATCAGGCGAGTGATGCCGATCCACAGCAGGTAAACCAGGATGAACGCGCTGCCGTACTTGAAGGTGGCGAGGATGGCCACGGTCAGGCCCAGCAAGGACGTCCACATCGATACACGCTGATCGAACAGCACCACCGACGTGAACAGGCCGAGGCGTTTCATCCCCAGGCCCAGGGCGCGGGAGTTCTGCCGCAGGTTGTTGCCGTACCAGCGGAACATCAGTTTGCGACTGGCCTTGATGAAGCTCTTTTCCGGCGGGTGTTCCACGGTATGGATCGCGGCATCCGGCACGTAAAACGTGTCGTAGCCCAGACGCATCAAGCTGAACCAGCTCGACTTGTCGTCACCGGTCAGGAACTTGAAGCGGCCCAGGCGCCAGTGTTGCAGCGAGTCGCTTTCCACATCGGCGATGAAGTCCGGGTTGGTGACCACGGTGGCGCGGAATACCGACATCCGGCCGGTCATGGTCAACACGCGCTTGGA
Organism: Pseudomonas sp. GM102; assembly: GCF_000282555.1. NCBI lineage: Bacteria > Pseudomonadati > Pseudomonadota > Gammaproteobacteria > Pseudomonadales > Pseudomonadaceae > Pseudomonas > Pseudomonas sp. GM102. Next base: position 19,852 of record NZ_AKJB01000019.1, read on the forward strand.
CAGGGCCATGGAGCACATGTTGATGTGGCGCTGGGCGAATCGCAGTTTGTGCCATTCGCTCATGATGTAGCCGCCGCGTACTTCGCAGAACTCGTTGGTGGTCAGGCCGCCGACATTGCCGAACAGCTGGAACCACGGCACGGTCTTGAGCACGACGCCTTCGGCCAATACGGTGTCGCCATCGATCACGGCAACCACGGCGCGGTCGTCCGGCAGGTGGCGCGAGATGGCGCGGAAACCGTAGGCAAGGCCATCGCGTTTGCCGGTGCCAGGAATGCGCACGAAGTCGAGCTTGACCCGTGGCGGTGGGTTCATGCGTTTCCAGAGGCTCTTGACCAACAGCTCATCGGACATTTCGACGATTGAGCAGACCACGGTGGTCGGCAGTTCGCAGTCGATGGCCTCGCGGATTACCGAGCTGTAGACCTGAGCGGTGGTCAGGGCGTCGATACGGAAGCTGGTGACCATCAGAAATACATGGGACGGGTCTGCCGCTTTGCCCAGCTTGCGCACTTTGCGCCGCAGGTGCGGGTAGACCACGTACAGAAACAGCATGCCGCGCAGAAAGTGCGTGGCACCCATCGAGTAGCGCCAGATACCGACGATACCGATCAGGAAGATGAAGTCCTTCGACTCGGAGTCGAACGTGGACGCAGGCAACGCCATGGCGATGCCCATCAGTAAACTTAGGTAAAACAGCCAACCGGCGGCCTGAAGTAGGCCGTGCTTTAGCCTGTGCATAATCTGCATCCGTCTCGATCTCGGGCGAGCCTGTGGGGTGGCCCGATGGGGTTAAGGCAGGCGTAGAAAGCCAAGTCGATCTCATCAGACCTGTAGGAGCGAGGCTTGCCCGCGAAGGCGGCGTACCTGACACATCACGTCGCCTGGTTCGCCGGCAAGCCTGGCTCCTACGAGGAAGGTGTGTTACCAGCAGATGCCTTCAGTCCGGCCGCTCACGCTGGTGGCTTTGGACATGAAGCCAACCAGGTCGACCACTTGCTTACCGTGTGGAGCTTCCAGCGCCAGGGCGCGGAATTTCTCGTCACGGTTGCCGAGGATGATCACGTCGGAGTTTGCGATCACTTCGTCGAAGTTGGAGTTGAGCAAGGACGAGACGTGAGGAATCTTCGACTCGATGTAATCCTTGTTCGCACCGTGAACGCGGGCGTATTCGACGTTGCTGTCGTAGATGCTCAGGTCGTATCCCTTGCCGATCAGCATTTCCGCCAGATCAACCAGTGGGCTTTCGCGCAGGTCGTCGGTGCCGGCCTTGAAGCTCAGACCCAACAGGGCGACTTTGCGTTTGTCGTGGCTGGAGACGATGTCGAACGCGTTCTGCACCTGGGACTCGTTACTGCGCATCAGCGAGTTGAGCAGCGGTGCTTCCACGTCCAGGGAACCGGCGCGGTAGGTCAGGGCGCGGACGTCTTTAGGCAGGCAGGAGCCGCCGAACGCGAAACCAGGGCGCATGTAGTACTGGGACAGGTTCAGTGTCTTGTCCTGGCAGACGACTTCCATCACTTCGCGACCGTCGACACCGACTGCTTTGGCGATGTTGCCGATCTCGTTGGCGAAGGTCACCTTGGTGGCGTGCCACACGTTGCAGGTGTACTTGATCATCTCGGCAACGGCGATGTCCTTGCGGATGATCGGCGCGTCGAGCTCTTCGTACAGCGATTGCAGAACGTCGCCCGAGGCCTTGTCGAACTCGCCGATAACGGTCATTGGCGGCAGATCGTAATCGGCAATCGCGGTGCTTTCACGCAGGAACTCAGGGTTGACCGCTACGCCGAAGTCGACGCCGGCTTTTTTGCCGGAGCAGTCTTCGAGGATCGGGATCACCACGTTTGCCACGGTGCCCGGCAGGACGGTGCTGCGAACCACGATGGTGTGGCGGGTGGTCTTGTCACGCAGGACAAAACCGATCTCGCGGCACACGGCTTCGATGTAGTTCAGTTCCAGGTCGCCGTTCTTCTTGCTCGGCGTACCGACGCAGATCATCGACAGGTCGGTGTCGCGAATCGCCTCGGCGAAGTTGGTCGTGCCGCGCAATTTGCCCGTCTCGATACCCTGCTTCAGAAGTTCGCCCAGACCCGGTTCAACGATAGGCGATTTGCCGGCGTTGATCATATCGATTTTGTCTTTGGCAACATCGACGCCAACGACGTCATGGCCCCGTGCAGACAGGCAACCGGCACATACTGCGCCGACGTAACCCAAACCAAATATGCTGATGCGCATCGCAATTACCTCTGTATTTATCAAGCCATTACATGGCCGGAGTTAATGGTGTTCAGCGGTCATAGTGCACTCGCAAGTGCGACTTAAAGGCGCCACAATGCCGTGGGCAGGCATACTAAGTTCCGAGTGTCTAAATAAATGCACTCAAGATGTGCGCAGCCAGGCCTTATTGTTATGACGTGCCCTGTTATGCAGCCGACCCTCTAGTCAGAGGACGTTCGTGCAAAGGTCTTGCGCGCTCAATGCCAGGCCTGAAAGCCCGTAAATCAAGCGGTTGGGTGCTCAGGTGAGCACGTTTATAGGGGCGCAGCCGTGGCCTTGTAGGGGATAGTAATGGTGCGTTATCTCCTGTCCTTCATGTATTGCCCAAATAAGGGATCAGTAAGCTCAAGTAAGTGTGACAACTTCGCTACATCGATCTCTTGTCTGTGTAAGTTATCTCGCACAATCACCGAGAGAATCGTTACCGGTGGTATGAGCGGCGCATTTGGACATAGTTCCTGTCCGCCCATCGCGAATTATGAAATTTCTTGAAATATTGAAAAAGATGGCACTGCTTTCATATTGATAGCACTTGCCGTTTGGCCCTTTATATATGGGGCGATTGTCGCTATGGATATGTTTTTGCCACTACGAGTAAAAATTTTCAGTGCCACTACTGAAAAAAATGCTCAATGTCGAGTGAAACTAAAGTTAGAAATTGGAGTGCTTGAATATTGGCGCCAATAAAACGGCGAAAGGGAGGGAGTTGTTCGACGATTAAAGGGGGCGCGCACGACGAAGTAATGGGTGTCGTGCGCTGACTTAGTGCAGGCTCCATTACTCCGGTGGGTGATCGCGCAGGAACACTAGATTGTCCGGTTTAGACTGTTCGGCGCTGTAGCGATAACCCTGAACGTCGAACTGCTTGAGAGCGGCCGGGTCATTGATGCGTTCTTCGATGACGAAGCGACTCATCATCCCGCGGGCCTTTTTCGCGTAGAAGCTGATGATTTTGTACTGGCCGTTCTTCAGATCCTTGAACTCGGTATTGATGATGCGCGCGTTCAAGGCACTGCGTTTGACCGCCGAGAAGTACTCGTTGGAGGCCAGGTTCAGCAGCACGTCGTCGCCTTGGTCGGCCAAGGCTTCGTTCAGCCATTCGCTGATCCGTGTACCCCAGAAGGCGTACAGGTCTTTGCCACGGGCATTGGCCAGTTTGGTGCCCATCTCCAGCCGATAGGGTTGCATCAGATCCAGGGGGCGTAGCAGGCCATACAGGCCGGAGAGCATGCGCAAGTGCTGCTGGGCGTAATCGAAATCGGCTTCGCTGAAAGTTTGTGCATTCAGGCCGGTGTACACATCGCCCTTGAATGCCAGCAACGCCTGCTTGGCGTTGGCAGGGGTGAAGGCCGGGGTCCAGCTACCGAAACGCGCGGCATTGAGACCGCCGATCTTGTCGGAGACGTGCATCAATTCGCTGATTTGCGCTGGCGTCAGGTCGCGCAGTTGCAGGATCAGTTCCTGGGAATGGTCGAGGTATTGCGGTTGAGTGAAGCGCTGGGTCGCCGGGGGTGTTTCGTAATCGAGGGTCTTGGCGGGGGAAATCACCATCAGCATGAAGTCGTCTCCTTTAATCGTGGCGGCGATTCTAGGGGGTTGTCCTTGTTGACTCCAGCTATCAAGGCCATAGGTGATCGGTAGCTGTGTACAAAACCTGTAGGAGCGAGGCTTGCCCGCGAAGGCGGTGTATCAGTCGGCATCATCGGTAACTGGCACACCGCCTTCGCGGGCAAGCCTCGCTCCTACGGGAGATCGGTGCTGCTGCGGGAATGTGAGCGGGATCAGCTATAGTGCCGCGCGGGTTTTGTTATGGAGACATCCCATTGCGTATCGTTTTTCTATTCTCGGCCTGGCTCTTGAGCTTTGGCGCCATGGCGGCGCCGGGCGATGTGGCGACGCTGGATCGCAGCACCTGGCCTGAACAGCTCAGCAGCCCGACGTTGTTCGACGTCGCCTCGCGGGCCGAAATCCTTATGTTTGCCCGGGTTCTGCTGGCCAGTGAATCGCTGGATGAGGCAAGCCTGGCTCAACGCCTGGGCCTGCGCACCCTTAATCTGGAGTCGGTCAACCAGCTGCGCCAACGCTTGTGGCAGCGTTTACTGACCAATTACAACTTCGCCCAGCAGAGTTGCGATCAGGATGCCTCCTTCTGTTTCCTGGTCGAGGACATGGCCACCTTGCGTGAGCAAGCGGCGAAGTTTCAGGTGAGCGATGACAGCTATTACATCAAGTGGGCCGAGCCGAGCCGGTTGTTCCACGCCCAGTACCTGGACGAGCAGTTACGCAAGGCCGCGCTGTTCCCGCAGACCAGCAGTGAAGTCGATCGTTTTGGCGACTATGAGCGCAACGGCGATGCCATGAATGACCGGCTGTTCCTGCTGACCTTCGACAGCGCCGCCAACGCCGCGCCAGATAACACCGCCTGGGTTACCGAGTACCTGCGCAAATCCAACATGAGCGCTATGTTCTTCGTCCTCGGCAAGGACATTCAGGCCCGTCTGGCCGAGCGTTCGGTGGCCAGCCTGCAAGGGACTTATTCGCAGCAATGCGTTGGCGTGCAAGGCTGGGAGTTCCGCTCCCACAGCCACTGGCAAGACTGGCAGGACTCGGTGCGACGCAGCGTCGAGCTGGTCAAAGGCAAGCTGCCGGAGAATTACGTGCCGTTGTTTCGCCCGCCCGAGGGGCAACGTCGATCCGATGCCGAGGGCTTTTTCACGTCTCAGGGCTTGCGGGTGGCATTGTGGGACATCGATGCCCAGGACGGCGCCGGCAAGCTCAAGGGCAGCCAGAGCGCACAACGAGTGTTAACCCTGATGCTGCTGTGGCGGCACGGGGTGATCAATTTCAATGTGAAGCAGGATGCGCTGAAAACGGCGATGCCCTGGCTTATTACGCAAACGGCGCCAAGCGGGATCGGTTGGGCAGACTGTCAGGACGCGTTTCGCTGAAACTGCAAAAGGCCGTAAACATTGGGTGAAGGGCGATTTCTGGAGAGAAATCGGTGCAGGCGGACTTCCGACTTTAACGGCACATTGCCTGCACGCCAAGGGCTATTCGTCACTCTGAAAAATAAACTTCAAAAAAACGTCAAAGTGCTTTTTTCTGTCACATGTTTTGGAGTATTACGAAGACAGACCGCCGAAACCTGCAACACAGGTGGCGTCTCCCAAGACCCCAGTTTGTGTGCAGTTCACTTGACTCCTCGCAGGTGAATTCGGCGGCCACTTCGAGGCGCAGCACTGTCATGGTATTGCGTCGACTGGCTCCCACAAAGGTGACCGAGTATGGATGATCACGGACGTAGCCCTTCTTCCAACCAGCCAATCCTTTATGTACTCGATACCAACGTATTGATTCACGATCCAAACGCCCTGCTTAATTTCGAAGAACACCACGTCGCCATCCCGATGACCGTGCTTGAAGAGCTGGACAAGCTCAAGAGCGGGCATCACAGCGTTGCCGCGGAATGCCGCCAGGCGATTCGCCTGATCGACAAGACGTTGGGCGATGCCAGCCCCGAAGACGTCGAACTCGGCGTACCGATTCAGCGTGGCAAGAGTGGGCCCAAGGGTTTGCTGTCAATTCTGATGAGCAAGCGCACTGAGCCGAACATCATTCTGCCCGAGCATCTGAACGACAACATCATCATCAACCAGTTGATCGACCTGCGCGCGCGCGATGCAAAACTGCCCGTGGTGCTGGTTACAAAAGACATCAACATGCGCCTCAAGGCCCGGGCTTGCGGGATTGCGGCCGAGGACTACAGCACCGACCAACTGGTCGACGACGTTTCATTGTTGCCCAACGGTTATCACAACATGACCGGTTCGTTCTGGGATCGGGTGAGCAAGGTAGAAACCCGGCAGGATCATGGTCGCACCTGGCACCAGGTGCAGCTGATCGACAACCTGCCTGCGGTACACGTCAACGAGTTCATCATCGACGAACAGGGCTTTGTTGGCTGGATCAAGGAAATCCAGGTCGACAAGTTGCTGATCCTCGATCTGCATCAGGAACCTCTGCTGCACCAGGAAGCCTGGGGCCTGAAACCGCGTGACATCTATCAAAGCCTGGCGCTGTACGCCTTGCTTGATCCAGACATCCATCTGGTCAACCTGTCCGGCGCGGCCGGTTCGGGTAAAACCATCCTGGCCCTGGCGGCGGCCATCGAGCAGACCATGGTCAGCAAACGCTACCGGCGCATCATCGCCACCCGCAGCGTGCAGGGGCTGGACCAGGAAATCGGCTTTCTGCCTGGCACCGAAGCGGAAAAAATGGAGCCTTGGCTGGGCGCCATCACCGATAACCTCGAAGCGCTGCACATGGACGACGAAAACACCCATGGCAGTGTCGACTACATCCTCAGCAAAGTGCCGTTGCAGTTCAAATCCCTCAACTACATCCGAGGCCGCAGCTTCCAGCAGAGTCTGATCCTCATCGATGAATGCCAGAACCTTACGCCGCACCAGATGAAAACCATCATCACTCGTGCCGGCGCCGGTTCCAAAGTGGTGTGCCTGGGCAACCTGGCACAGATCGATACCCCTTACCTGTCCGCGACCAGCTCCGGGCTGACGTACTTGACCGAGCGCTTCAAGGACTTCCCCAACGGTGTACACATCACCCTGCAAGGGGTGCCACGCTCGATTCTGGCCGAATACGCCGAATCGCATCTGTAACCCTCACCAGAACCGGGCGGCCCAAAACCGCCCGGTTTTTTATGCCCGACACAAAACCCCTTGTAGGAGCGAGGCTTGCCCGCGAAGACGCCGGCACATCCGACATCAATGTGACTGACACATCGCTTTCGCGGGCAAGCCTCGCTCCTACAGAGGCATGTCTATCCGATAATCAAACGTGCGGAAAATTGACCCACAGGTTTACAATCGATGCTCCTGATCAGGAGTATCCCTGTGCTGACTCATCTCGATTCCCAAGGTCGCGCCAATATGGTCGACGTCACTGAAAAAACCGTGACGTTCCGTGAAGCGACGGCCCAAGCGCTGGTACGCATGCTGCCCGAAACCCTGCAGATGATCGTCAGTGGCGGCCACCCCAAGGGTGACGTGTTCGCCGTGGCGCGGATCGCCGGCATACAGGCGGCGAAGAAAACCAGCGATCTGATTCCTTTGTGCCACCCGTTGATGCTCACCGGCGTCAAGGTCGAACTCAGTGCCGAAGGCGACGACACCGTGCGCATCGTGGCGTGCTGCAAGTTGTCCGGGCAGACCGGCGTCGAAATGGAAGCGCTGACCGCCGCCAGCGTCGCGGCGCTGACCATCTATGACATGTGCAAGGCCGTGGATCGTGGCATGACCATCGAGAGCGTGCGGCTGCTGGAGAAACTCGGCGGCAAGAGCGGCCATTTCCGGGCGGATCAGCCATGAACGTTACTGTGAAGTTTTTCGCCCGTTACCGTGAAGCGCTCGGTGTGGACTCGGTGAAGGTCGAAGGTGATTTCGCCACGGTCGATGATGTGCGCGCGCTGCTCGCTCAACGTGACGGCGCCGAGGTACTGAGCGAGCAAAACCTGATGTGCGCCCGCAACGAAGACCTCTGCCAGCTCGACGAACCGCTGAGCGATGGCGATGAGGTCGCGTTTTTTCCGACCGTGACCGGGGGCTGAGCCATGGCGATTCGTGTGCAGTCCACGCCGTTCGACCCGGGCGCCGAAGTCAACGCCATGCACGCGGCCAATGTGGGTGTCGGTGCGGTGGTGAGTTTTGTCGGCTACGTGCGCGACTTCAATGACGGCCTCGACGTCGCCGGGATGTTTCTGGAGCACTACCCGGGCATGACCGAAAAAGCCTTGGGCAAGATTGCGGTGGAGGCCGAGCAGCGCTGGCCGTTGTTGAAGCTGGAAGTGTTGCACCGCATCGGCGCGCTGGAGCCGGGCGAGCCGATCGTCTTCGTCGGTGCCGCCAGCGCCCATCGTCAGGCGGCGTTCGATGCCTGTGCCTTTGTCATGGACTACCTGAAAACCCGCGCGCCGTTCTGGAAGAAAGAAAACACACGTGATGGACCGCGTTGGGTGGAAGGGCGTGACAGCGATCATGCGGCGGCGGATCGGTGGAAGCAGTAAGCAACCCGGTCTGTCTTCAGGGGCTCGATTCTTGAAAACACTGGAAAGTTAATCCGTCCTTAACCGGTTTATCGTTTATTCCTTGTGGCGAGCGAGCTTGCTCGCGTTGGGCTGCGTAGCGGTCCCAAAAATCTGAGTGCTACGCACTCAAGCGGGAGCAAGCTCCCTCGCCACAGGTTTCTCACTGACTCAAGACTCTCGTGAACAGCATTGGCGCCAGAAGGCCGGGTTCAGGGGCGGTTCAAGGCTCTCAAAGATCGGGTCAGCGTGTAGACTTCCGGACAACCGATATCCACGAACACAAAAGGGAAACGCGATGAGCGAGGAAACGATGCGGTTGGGACGTGAACGGCGCTATTTGGTGCTTCTGGGCATCATCTGCCTGGCGCTGATCGGTGGTGCGCTGTACATGCAGGTGGCTCTGGGCGAGGCTCCGTGCCCGCTGTGCATCCTGCAACGCTACGCGCTGTTGCTGATTGCGCTGTTCGCCTTTATCGGCGCAGCGACGCGCACCCGCCGCAGCGTCACGCTGTTCGAAACGTTGGTGGTGATCTGCGCCATTGCGGGCGCCGGGGTGGCCGGGCATCACGTCTATACCCAGTTTTACCCGGCGGTCAGTTGCGGTATCGATGTGCTGCAGCCAATCGTCGACGGCCTGCCGCTGGCGAAGATCTTCCCGCTGGGCTTCCAGGTCGATGGCTTCTGCTCTACGCCGTACCCGCCGATCCTCGGCTTGTCCCTGGCACAGTGGGCGCTGCTGGCGTTCGTGCTGATCGTGGTGCTGGTGCCGCTGCTCACTTCGCGTAACCGCAAAGCGCTGCGCTGAGGCTGTACGTCGTACTGTTGCAGGAAGCAAAAAAACGCCCCGGTTCTCGTTGAGAGGCCGGGGCGTTTGCATATTCGCAGGTCAGGTAAAAAGACCTTGATGCTCGACAAGGAAGGGTGCGACACGTATGCGACATGTTGTCACAGCTTGAGTGTCGCAAGGCATTTCAAATCGCTGATTCAGGGCATCGCTTCGCAGCAAAAACCTGCTCTTCCAGGCACTGTCGGTTTCAGCGCTCGTCAGTCGAAACAGGCAGTTTTAACAGGGCCTGGAAAAATGGCAAAGCCCTTGTCACATAGGGGGTAGAGCCGGGTCGAAGGCGAGCGCAGAGCCTTGGAAGCTGTCTGAACTTCGCGTGGTAGACCTACTATTTTTGGTGTTTTTGTTGAGAATGAATTTCGATACCATGGCGCACTTTTGCAAAAGCCGTTAATGATTGTTGTCGGATCGGATATAAATTATTTCGGGATGAGACATGGTTTATGAATCGTTACATATCTACAATCGCCCGCACTGAATTCCCGGCACTGCTCACCCTTACTCAGGTGCATGAGCAGAACCAGGGTGTCGAGAGGCCTGATGGCTTCATGCGACTCCCAGGTGTCGGTGCCTTCCGACTATCCGCACCAAATGGAATTGGTCTGTAACAAGGCCCTTGACCACGAATTCGAATAAGAACTCACCGCAGGCCCAGCAATTGTCGAACAGCGTCTGACGCGCGACGGGCAGGCCCTTATTCAATCCAAGAAAAATGCCAACCCTTGGCAGGGTGAAGTGTTGGCGATCAAAACCCAACTGCATTGCGCAAGCTGCTTTAGAGGTCGTGAGATGAGTAAAAACAGGTACCCCAGACTACTAGGCTTATTGCCGCTGCTCGGCACGTTGTTGCTGTCAGGCTGCAACATGACCTTGCTCAATCCCAAGGGCCAGGTCGGTCTGGACGAGCGAAACCTGATCATCACCGCAACGCTGCTGATGCTGTTGGTCGTCGTGCCGGTCATTTTCATGACCTTCGCGTTCGCCTGGAAATACCGCGCCTCCAACAAGGACGCCGTCTATACGCCTAAATGGTCCCACTCCACCAAGATCGAAATCGCGGTGTGGACTATTCCGGTCCTGATCATCATTGCCCTGGGTTACGTCACCTACAAGTCGACCCACGCCCTGGACCCTTACAAGCCGCTGGAATCCGACGTCAAGCCGATCACCATTGAAGTGGTCGCGCTGGACTGGAAGTGGTTGTTCATCTACCCGGAACAAGGCATCGCCACGGTCAACAAGATCGTGTTCCCGGCGCACACCCCGATCAACTTCCGCATTACCTCTGACGCCGTGATGAACTCGTTCTTCATCCCTGCTCTGGGCGGCCAGATCTACGCGATGGCGGGCATGCAGACCAAACTGCACCTGATCGCCAACGAAAACGCTGAAATGGACGGTATCTCCGCCAACTACAGCGGCGCTGGTTTCACCGGCATGAAATTCAAAGCGATCGCCACTTCTCAGGAAGATTTCGACGCCTGGGTAAGCGAAGTCAAAAAGGCACCTAAAAAGCTTGAACAAGCTGAATACGCAGCCCTTGCCAAGCAAAGCCAGAACAACCCAGTCGAGCTCTACTCCTCGGTCACGCCGAACCTGTTCCAGACCATCGTCGACAAGTACGAAGGCATGAAACCGGGTCCGAAGGTCAAGCACGAGAAGAAAGAGAAAGAAGTGGCCGCTACGCAAGGAATGGACATGAACTCGCATTCAGCTGCCGGGGCAGAGGAGTAAACGATGTTTGGTAAATTAAGTTGGGAAGCGGTCCCGTTCCACGAACCGATCGTGATGGTAACCATCGCCATGATCGCGCTCGGTGGTCTGGCGCTGTTCGCTGCAATCACCTACTTCAAGAAGTGGACCTACTTGTGGACCGAGTGGCTGACGTCGGTCGACCACAAGAAAATCGGCGTGATGTACATCATCGTCGCCATGGTCATGTTGCTGCGCGGTTTTGCCGACGCCATCATGATGCGTACCCAGTTGGCCATGGCCACCGAGGGTTCGCCTGGCTACCTGCCACCTGAACACTATGACCAGATCTTCACCGCTCACGGTGTGATCATGATCATCTTCATGGCAATGCCATTCTTCACCGGCCTGATGAACCTTGCAGTGCCGCTGCAGATCGGCGCGCGTGACGTTGCCTACCCGTTCCTGAACTCCCTGAGCTTCTGGCTGCTGGTTTCCGGCGTAGTGCTGATCAACCTGTCCCTGGGCGTTGGCGAGTTCGCCAAGACCGGTTGGGTTGCCTATCCGCCGCTGTCGGGCCTGCAATACAGCCCGGGCGTGGGGATGGATTACTACATCTGGGCGCTACAGCTATCCGGGCTAGGTACGACGCTGACGGGGGTCAACTTCCTGGCCACCGTGCTGAAAATGCGTACCCCTGGCATGAAGCTGATGGACATGCCGATCTTCACCTGGACCTGCACCTGGGCGAACGTCCTGATCGTGGCTTCGTTCCCGATCCTGACCGCTACCCTGGCACTGCTGACGCTTGACCGTTACATGGATTTCCACATTTTCACCAACGAACTTGGTGGCAATCCGATGATGTACGTCAACCTGTTCTGGGCCTGGGGTCACCCTGAGGTGTACATCCTGATCCTGCCTGCGTTCGGTATCTTCTCCGAAGTCATCTCGACCTTCACCGGCAAGAAACTGTTCGGCCACCACTCGATGGTCTACGCATCGGGCGCGATCTCGATCCTGGGCTTCATGGTTTGGCTGCACCACTTCTTCACCATGGGTTCGGGTGCCAGCGTCAACGCCTTCTTCGGTCTGGCGACGATGCTGATTTCTATCCCGACGGGTGTGAAGCTATTCAACTGGCTGTTCACCATCTACCAGGGCCGTCTGCGTTTCACCAGCCAAGTGCTGTGGACCCTGGGCTTCATGGTGACCTTCGCCATCGGCGGCATGACCGGCGTACTGCTGGCCATTCCGGGTGCTGACTTCGTTCTGCACAACAGTCTGTTCGTGATCGCGCACTTCCATAACGTGATCATCGGCGGCGCGGTATTCGGCTACATCGCAGGTTTCGCCTTCTACTTCCCGAAAGCGTTCGGCTTCAAGCTGCACGAAGGCTGGGGCAAGGCAGCGTTCTGGTTCTGGATCAGCGGCTTCTTCGTCGCGTTCATGCCGCTCTATGCACTGGGCTTCATGGGCATGACCCGTCGTCTGAACGCCACCACCAACCCAGAGTGGGTACCGTACCTGTACGTTGCCATGTTCGGTGCGGTGATGATCGCCGTCGGTATCGCCTGCCAGCTGATCCAGCTCTACGTGAGCATCCGTGACCGCAAGCTGCCGCAGAACATGTGTGAACACGGCGACCCGTGGAATGCCCATACCCTGGAATGGTCGACCTCCTCGCCACCACCGTTCTACAACTTTGCCGTGCTGCCAAAAGCAGAAACCATCGACCCGTTCACCGAAGCCAAGGAAAACGGCACCGCGTACAAGGCTCCGGCCAGGTACGAGCCGATCCATATGCCAAACAACACCGCCACCGGTGTGGTCATGGGTGCTCTGTTGACCGTGTTCGGTTTCGCGATGATCTGGCACATCTGGTGGTTGGCCATCGCAAGCCTGGTCGGCACTGTTGTGTACTTCGTGATCCACGCTGCACGTGATGATCAAGGCTATATGGTGCCGGTCGACGTAATCGAGCGCATCGAAGCCGAGCAGCACAAGCGTCTGGTAGCGGCCGGGAAAGTTCCAGCCACCGCCACCCGTGTTGAAACCTCGTTGGAACAGGCTTAAACCATGTCGAACTTAGTGACCAATGCTGGACACACCCATGTCGATGGACATGGGCATGATGACCATCACCACGACTCGGGCGAGATGACCGTATACGGTTTCTGGCTCTACCTGATGACCGACTGCATTCTGTTTGCGTCGATCTTCGCGGTGTACGCGGTACTGGTTAACAACGTAGCGGGTGGCCCGTCGGGCCACGACATCTTTGAACTGCCATACGTGCTGGGCGAAACCGCTCTGCTGTTGTTCAGTTCGATCACCTACGGCTTCGCCATGCTGGCGTTCTACCGGGGCAACAAGAAGCAGGTCCTGGGCTGGTTGGCCATGACCTTCCTGTTCGGCCTGGGCTTCATCGGCATGGAGATCAACGAGTTCCACATCTTGATCTCCGAAGGCTACGGCCCTAGCCGTTCCGGCTTCCTGTCCGGGTTCTTCACCCTGGTCGGGACCCACGGTCTGCACGTGACCAGCGGTCTGATCTGGATGGCGATCATGATGTATCAGGTCAACAAGCATGGCCTGACCTCGACCAACAAGACCCGTCTGAGCTGCCTGAGCCTGTTCTGGCACTTCCTGGACGTGGTGTGGATCTGCGTATTCACCGTTGTTTATCTGATGGGGACTATGTAAATGGCTAACGCTCATTCCCACGATAGCCACGACGCCGGCCACGGCAGCGTCAAGTCCTACGCTATCGGTTTCATTCTGTCGGTGATCCTGACCGTCATTCCATTCGGTCTGGTGATGTACCCGACGTTGCCGAAGTCGATCACCCTGTTGATCGTCCTGGCGTTCGCGATCGTCCAGGTGCTGGTGCACCTGGTGTACTTCCTGCACCTGGACCGTTCGGCCGCGCAGCGTAACAACGTGATTGCGTTTGTCTTCGCCGCGATCGTGATCGTCCTGCTGGTTGGCCTGTCGCTGTGGATCATGTTCAGCATCCACACGTTCATGATGGCGAAGTGAGGTAAGTCCGCATGTCCCTCAAGCACTTTATCCAAATCACCAAACCGGGGATCATTTTCGGTAACGTGCTTTCTGTGGCAGGCGGATTTTTCCTGGCCTCCAAAGGGCATGTCGATCTGGCCATTTTCCTGGCTGCGATGATCGGCACGTCCCTGGTGGTCGCTTCCGGTTGCGTGTTCAACAACTGCATCGACCGCGACATCGACCTGAAGATGGAACGCACCAAGAACCGTGCGCTGGTCCAGGGCCTGATCTCCCTGAAACTGGCCCTGGCTTTTGCGACCATCCTTGGTGTTTTCGGCGTTGCACTGTTGTACAAGGTGGCCAACCCGTTGGCTGCGTTGTTCGCGGTGATCGGTTTCGTCATCTACGTCGGTTTCTACAGTCTGTACCTCAAGCGCAAGTCGGTTCACGGCACGCTGGTGGGCAGTCTGTCAGGGGCGATGCCGCCGGTGATTGGCTATGTAGCTGTGACAAACAGCTTCGACATGGCCGCACTGACGCTGCTGGTGATGTTCAGCCTGTGGCAGATGCCGCATTCCTACGCCATCGCAATCTTCCGCTTCAACGATTATTTGGCCGCATCGATTCCGGTGTTGCCGGTGAAGCGCGGAATTGAAGTGGCCAAGAAGCACATCCTGCTCTACATCCTGGCGTTCCTCGTAGCGACCTTGATGCTGACCTTCAGCGGCTACGCCGGCATGAGCTACCTCGCCGTCGCCGCGGCCATGGGCATGTACTGGTTGTACATGGCCTGGACCGGCTACAAGGCAGTGGATGACACGGTCTGGGCACGCAAGCTGTTCGTGTTCTCGATCTTCACCATTACCGCGTTGAGCGTGATGATGTCGCTGGATTTTAAAGTGCCGAGTGAGCTGTTGCTGACTTACGCGCCTTAAGCTTCGGATGCTGTAAAGAAAAGCCCCGCCCTTCGAGAGAATGGCGGGGCTTTTTATTGGGGGGCTATTTGACGGACCGTGTCGTCCCGATCGCGAGCAGGCTCGCTCCCACACTGGATCGGTGTTGCCATCATCTTTGTGTTCAACGCTGAACCCCCTGTGGGAGCGAGCCTGCTCGCGATGGCCGCGCCGCGTTGCATCAGAAAAAAGCTAATCAGGCGAACAGGCAATAAAAATCCCCGCTCTGATGACGGGGATTTTTATGTGCAGCGCTTAGCGTTACTGCGCGGCGATGCTGTAGCCGTCGAACGCGGTTTGCTGCTGAAGCGCGGTGATGATGTTCTTGCGGTTGACCGCTTGTTCGGCCCCGGCATTGTCCAGGAACGTTTCGCTTTCCAGCTCCGCTTCTTCGCCTTCGCCGACGAAAGTGAAGCCCAGGAACTCCAGCGCTTCACGGTCAACGTTCAGGCGCGAGCGCGGGGTGCGCAGGGGCAGGGTGACGCTGATGCCGTCCTTGCTGATGGTGAACACTTCGACGTCTTTCTTGGCGCGAGCCGCTTTGCTTTTGCCGCTGCTCGGGTTACTGATGGCCTGGTGAGTCTGGTTCAGTACCTTCAGCGCCAGGCCATAAACGATTTCCTGGAACGCCGGGTCATCTTTGAAGCTGGACAGAATGCGGCTGATCGGGAATTTGCTGCTCAGGTCTTCCAGGGCGGCAATGTCGGCCGCTTCGGCGTCTTTCAATTGCTTGAGTTCGCCCATCAATTCGTAGGCTTTATCGTCGTCGAAGCTGTCATGAGCCTGGCGAATCGCGGCGCGCAGTTCGCGGATCTGGTCGCTTTCCCGGGTGGATTGAAAAGCGTCCAGAACCATCTCGCTGATGGTCTTGGCCTGAGGCACGTGTTGTGAAAGATTGATGGAGTTTTCGTATTCCGCTTTGGACGACAAGGTGACTACGGATTCAGCGGTATTGGAATCGGACATTGAAATTTCACTACTTCTTTTAACTTGGATTGAGGCGAGAAAGCACGAAGCCTTTTCAGGCCGTCTAATCTATTGGACCGAGGCTGCGTTGTCACGGATGAACAGGCGGCTGGTCAGCATTTTTGGCGAGGGGCTTTTAACCGGCAGCCACTTTGGGACGTTGCGCCTGAAGCTCCAGCAACAGTCGATAAAGTTTCAGTGACCGTCCGCAGATCAATCCATAGACAAATCCCGACGCCGAAGCCTTGAACAGCAGCACCTCAAGCGTAGCGGCCTGTTCCGGATGCACGTCGTCCTGATAGCCGAAGTAAAAGTTTACGGCAAAAAACAGCTGGTAGAGCACCAGCGTCTTCCAACTGCCCGGCACGATCAACCCGGTTTCCGGATCATCCAGTTCCACGCCCTTGCGTGAAAAAAACACCAGCGCCGCGAGGCTGCCTAGCAGAAACGTGACCAACCAGCAACCCACCGAGAGCTGAGGGTTCAGCGTGAGGTCCAATGAAAACAGGGACCATGCCAGCAAGGCCGGCGGAGTGACAAGTAATGCGGCTTTGCTTTCATGGGTCGGATAAAGCGCTTTGACCCCGAAGTAACACAACACCAAAAAAATCACGTAAACCCACAGCGGGGTGTTTTGCAGGGTGATGAGCATTGCGCAGCGTTCCTTGCCGAAAAATGAGGACCAGGATAATAGCCGTTGCTATGGCCAGAGCTGTCGACTATTTCCTCATTGCGTTCGGATTCGTCGACCCAACGGCCCAGTGCTCGGCGGTCTGCTCATCCACCGGTAACGAGAAGCGAAAGGTCGCGCCGCGTCCGGGAATATCTATCAGATGGATCTCTCGACCATGCAATTGCAGGATCCGGTGCACGATCCGCAACCCCAATCCGCCATCGCGCCGTGCGCCGCCAATGTTGAACGGGCGCAGGAACAGACCTTCGCGCAGTTCGGGAGCGATTCCCGGGCCGGTATCGCTGATTGTCACTTCGATAAAAGGTCCTTGTGGGCGCAGGCTGAGTTCGATCTCTCCACCTTGGGGCGTATGGCGCAGCGCATTGTCGAACAGGTTGGTCAGCACCCGCTCGATCAACCCAAGATCTGCGCAGGCTGCCGAGACGTTGGGGGCGAAGGTGGCCTTGAGTTCGATCTGGCGCGCTTCGGCGCTGAGTTCGAATTTCTGAAAGATGTCCTGCACCAGATCGGTCAGCGAAAAGCGCTCCAGCACCGGTTGCACGAAACCGTGCTCCAGCCGCACCAGTTCCAGCAGCGATTGCGCCAGGCCACCGACCTTGCGGCTTTGATCCAGGGCGATCCCCAGATAACGACGGCGATCGGCGGGGGACAATGTGGCGTCTTTGAGCGACAAAGTTTCCAGGTAACCATGCAGTGAGGCCAGCGGTGTGCGCAGGTCGTGGGAGATGTTCGCCACCAGTTCGCGACGTTCCTGATCCTGGCGGGTCAGCGAGCGCCATTGTTCTCCGAGGCGCGCTTGCATCTGCCGGAAGGCGGCGTCGAGGATGGCAATTTCATCGTGGCTGGCGGCCTTTTCTACCGGTTCAGGCTCTGGTTCGGGCGAGGCGGACGGAACACCGTTGATGTCGAACTGACTGACTTTTTCGGTCAAGCGGCGCAATGGCCGGGTGATCAGGGCAAATGCCGTGAGGCCGGCAATCAGGCACAGCAACGCCACCAGCCCAATGGACAACAAAGCGGTATTGAGCGCTGCGCTGGTGGCGCCGCGTTCGGCGAAGCGGTCGTGCTCCTCGCTGAGCAACACCACATAGAGATAACCGGCCGGTTGACCATTGACCCGCAATGGCGCGGCGCTGAACACCTTGCTGCCATCGACGCTGCGCGGATCGTCGCCGAGAATCGGCAGGGCCTCGCCTTTGAGCAAACGCTGGATCGGCGCCAGATCGACCTGCTCACGGCGTATCCGGCCCTCCGGGGCGGCGCTGCCGACAATCCGGCCTCCGGTGTCCAGCAGATAGACCTCGACGCTGGGGTTGACCAGCATCAGCTGGCTGAACAGTTCGCGCACGGCATTGGGCATCGGGCCATTGCGGTCCATCAGCACGGTGTCGTGGGCGATGTGTTGCGCCAGATCCCGCGACAAGCCTTGCACCACCTCCAGTTCATGCATGTGGTTGGAGCGCACCTGCATCCATGCCGAGGTGCCGCAGCACACCAGTAACAGCACGGCGAACACCAGGGACAGGCGTTGGGTCAGGGTCAGCCTCATGGCTGCTCTCCGCTCGTCGCGAATTTATAACCACGACCCCACACTGTGAGGATGCGCGCCGGTTGCGCGGGATCGGCCTCGATCTTGGCCCGCAGGCGGTTGATGTGGGTGTTGACCGTGTGCTCGTAGCCTTCATGGCTGTAGCCCCACACCGCATTGAGCAGGTCCATGCGCGAAAAGACCTTGCCGGGCTGGCGGACAAAAAAGTACAGCAGATCGAACTCTCGCGGCGTGAGGTCAAGACGACGGCCATTGAGGGATACTTCACGTGTGATCGGGTCGATGGACAGGCCATCGCTGATCAGGCTGCCAGCATCCATTTTCAGGTTACGGGCCATGGCGTCGACCCGGCGCAGCAATGCTTTGACCCGCGCCACCAGTTCGAGCATGGAAAAGGGTTTGGCCAGGTAATCGTCGGCACCGAGTTCCAGCCCCAGAATCCGATGCATTTCACTGGAGCGCGCACTGGTGATGATGATCGGTGTGTAGCGGGCCATGGCCCGGGCGCGGCGACAGATTTCCAGGCCGTCGACGCCGGGTAGCATCAGGTCGAGGATCAGTGCGTCCCAGCTTCCTTGCTGCAGCAGTCGCATGCCCTCATCGCCGTCGGCGCAGTGCACCACCTCGAACTGCTCGTCGCGCAGATGCAGGCAGATGAGGTCGGCGATATGCAGGTCGTCCTCGACCACCAGGACGCGTTTGGTCTGTTCCATGGAGCTCAATCCTTTGTGACGCAATGAACACATTGTGCGGGTTTTCCTGAGGTTGAGTTATCACGAATTATTTAACTCCTCGTGAGGATTTGGCGATCAACTCAAGCCTAGGCTGTGTTCCATGCAAGGCATCTGGAATTTTGGAGAAGGCCCATGTTTTCACGGCGACAGTTTCTTGTAGCGAGCGGCGGACTGGGGGCTGCAGCCCTGGTTGTCGGTGTATTGCCAAAATTTTCCGCAAGCGTCGCGCTGATCGATGAGGCCCGCGCGGAGGAGGTTTTCGAGGTGACCCACAGCGATAGCGAATGGCGCGCCAAGCTCAGCGCCGAGCAGTACGAAATCCTGCGCGAAGAGGGCACCGAAAGGGCCTACAGCAGCCCGCTGAACAACGAGCACCGTAAAGGCGTTTTTGCCTGCGCCGGTTGTGATCTGCCGTTGTTTTCCTCCGACACCAAGTTCGACAGCCGCACTGGATGGCCGAGCTTCTGGGCGCCACTGGACAACGCGGTGGCCACCCGTCGGGACCGTTCCTTCGGCGTGCTGCGCGAAGAGGTTCATTGCCGTCGTTGCGGCGGTCACTTGGGTCATGTTTTCGAAGACGGGCCAAAGCCCACTGGTCTGCGTTACTGCATGAACGGTCTGGCCCTGACCTTCAAGCCGCAGGCGTAATCCATGGGCACTTCCTTTCACTCACTTCATGCAGGTCGACGTTATGTGGCTTCTGGTCCTCGCTTATCTCGGTGGTGTGCTGACGATCGTCAGCCCGTGCATTCTGCCGGTATTGCCCTTTGTCTTCGCTCGCACCGGGCAGCCGTTTATCAAGAGTGGCTTGCCGCTGCTGGCGGGGATGGCGCTGACCTTCGCGCTCGTCGCCTCGTTGGCGGCGGTGGGCGGCGGTTGGGTGGTGCAAGTCAATCAGTACGGTCGCTGGCTCGCGTTGCTGTTCGTTGCACTGTTCGGGCTGACGCTGTTGCTGCCCCGGTTGGCCGAGCGCCTGACGCGTCCATTGGTGGCGGCCGGAGGTCGGCTGTCGGAGGCCGCGGGTGCCGATACCCGGCCGCGACCCGGTGCGTCGTTGCTGATCGGCGTCGCCACGGGACTGCTCTGGGCACCCTGCGCCGGGCCGATTCTGGGCCTGTTGCTGACTGGCGCGGCGCTGCAAGGGGCAAATGTCGCCACCACCCTGTTGCTACTGGTTTACGCGGCCGGCGCCGCCACCTCTCTCGCCGCGGCACTGCTGCTGGGCGGTAAAGTCTTCGCTGCGATGAAGCGCTCGATAGGCGCAGGCGAGTGGCTGCGTCGAGGCTTGGGAGTCGCGATGCTGGCCGGTGTGGTGGCGATCGCCTTGGGGCTGGATACCGGGATTTTGGCGCGTGTCTCGACGGCATCTACTGGCGATATCGAGCAGGCGCTGGTAAGCCGACTGGCCAGTAAGTTGTCGACCGACAGTGGGGCGATGATGTCGCAGACTCCACGGGGCGGCGATCAACCCGCTGGCAGCATGAAAATGACGGCGAAGACACCGGACACACTTCCAATTGAAGGCAACCTTCCATCTCTGGACGGCGCTGTGCAATGGCTCAACTCTCCACCTCTCACTGCCCAAGCCTTGAAGGGCAAGGTTGTGCTGGTGGATTTCTGGACTTACTCCTGCATCAACTGCCTGCGCACCCTGCCGTATGTGAAGGCGTGGGCCGAGAAGTATCGTGATCAAGGCCTGGTGGTGATCGGCGTCCATACGCCCGAGTTTGCCTTCGAACGTGATATAGGCAACGTCACCAAAGCCATGAAAGACCTGGGTATCACTTATCCGGTGGCAATCGATAACGACTACAAGGTTTGGCGTGCTTTCAACAACCAATACTGGCCGGCCCACTATTTTGCCGATGCCCGGGGGCGCATTCGTTACCACCACTTTGGCGAGGGCAAATACGCCGAATCGGAGCGAGTGATTCAACAACTGCTGCGTGAGGCGGGAGCCGAGAAGGTCGCGGACGGGCTGATAAATGCTCGTGCCGAGGGTGTCCAGCTCGCCCCGGACATGAGTGAAGTGCAATCGCCGGAAACCTATGTCGGCTACCGGCGGGCGGAGCATTTCGTTGCTGAAACCGATCTGGCGCCAGACAAGGTGACGGCCTATAGCCCGCCGTCACAATTGGCCCTCAATAACTGGAGCCTGGAGGGTCAATGGACTGTCGGTCCGGAGCGGGCCGTTTCAAACGCACCGGCCAGTCGTATCGTCTACCGCTTCCACGCTCGCGATCTGCATCTGGTATTGGGCCCCGGTGCTGACGGCAAGCCGGTGCGTTTCAAAGTGTTGATTGACGGCAAGCCCCCAGGTGATGCCCACGGTGTCGACGTGGCGCCCGATGGTAGCGGCAGCGTCACCGAGCAGCGGTTGTATCAACTGGTGCGCCAGACCGCAGGTGTAAGGGATCGGACATTCAGCATTGAGTTTCTCGATCCGGGTGTGTCGGCGTATGCATTTACCTTTGGTTGATAGCCGTTTGGTTAATAGCCCCATTCACTGAGGAGACAGCTGATGAAAACCCTATATAACTGGCGAGGCACCCTACTGGGATTGGCCGCCGCCAGTGTTATCAGCCAGTGCATAGCGTTCTCTTTCGGAGCTGCCGAAGACGCGGTCATTATCCCGCCGCCAACGCTTGACGAGACCTCCCAGGCACACAGCGAAACGGCGGTCTTTGCGGGCGGTTGCTTCTGGGGCGTCCAAGGCGTGTTTCAGCATGTCAAAGGAGTGAAAAATGCTGTTTCCGGTTATGCCGGTGGCGCAGCCAATACCGCTCAATACGATCGGGTCAGCGAAGGCAATACAGGTCATGCCGAGTCCGTAGAAGTCACCTTCGATCCTGCTCAGGTCAGCTATGGCACCTTGCTGCAAATCTACTTCTCCGTGGCCCATAACCCCACCGAACTCAACCGCCAGGGCCCGGACATTGGCACCCAGTATCGATCGGCACTTTTCCCGAAAAGCACTGAACAGCAACGCGTCGCCCAGGCTTACATCACTCAGCTCGACGCCGCCCATTCGTTCCGCAAACCCATCGTTACCAAACTGGAAACCTACAACGGCTTTTACCCGGCGGAGGAGGAACATCAGGACTTCCTCACGGAGCACCCGACGTACCCTTACATCGTGATCAATGACCTGCCAAAGGTGGCGCAGTTGAAGCAGCTGTATCCGGATCGGTATCAGGAGAAGCCGGTATTGGTGAAGGCTGGTCAATAGCGCATTGGCTACTTATTAAAGCGTGAGCGTTCCATCGCAATGGCCGACGTTTCAAAGCCAAGCTTTGAAAAGAAATCTGAAGCGTCTTCACGGCCTGCTCGCAGAACCCAGGTAATGGCGGTGTTGTCGCCCATGACATGCTCAACCAGTGCGCGACCGACGCCTTTACGCCGATGTTGCCCACACACGACAACCATCGACAGATAACCATTGGACAATCCGTCGGTGATACCTCGGGCAAACCCGACGATGTGGGAGTCCTTTATCGCAAGAGCTGTACGTTGGGAATTAGCGATCAGCTGGGCGAAATGCTCAGATGAGCCGGTGCGGTGAGCCCATCCATTTTCGCCAAGAAAAAGTCGTACGGGCTCTGCGTCCGAGGGCTGCATATCACGGATAAGCACGGAAGTATTCATCCCGAAATCATATTCTTGCCCGCGATCTTCGACCGATACAGCGCCTGATCGGCCCTGGCCAGCAACCCTGTCTGTTGTTCTTCTTCAAAACGTTGCACCACGCCAAAACTCATGGTGACTTGATAGTCCCCGACCGGCAGCAAGCTCGACAGGCTGTGACGGATTTTTTCAGCGAGTGCCCTGGCGTCGGCCAACAAGGTATTGGGCAGGATCATGATGAATTCGTCACCGCCCCACCGTGCCAACAGATCGCCTTCGCGCACGCAATGCTTCACGCTCTCGATCACCTGCACCAACGCCGCATCACCCAGGGCGTGGCCGTAGTGATCGTTGATGTTTTTGAAGTCATCGATGTCCATCGCGATCAGCGACAGGGGTTGGCGAAAGCGTTGGGCGCGGTCGCATTCCTGGGGCAGGGCCTTTTCCAGTCGATAGCGATTGGCGATGGAAGTCAGCACATCGGTTTCCGCCAGTTTGCGATTCTCTTCGAGTTGAATCTGCAACTGCTGATTGACCCGAGACAACTCCCGGGTTCGTTCTTCGACGATGGCTTCGAGGGATTGATTGCGCCGTTCCATTTCTTCGAACAGGCGTTTCTTGTCTTCGATACTGCGGTGCGCGCCGACCATTCGTGCCACCGAGCCGTCGGCATTACGTGCCAGCACGTAGCCACGATCTTCGATCCAGGTGTAAGTGCCATCGCGCTTGCGGCAGCGATACTCGGCCTGATAACCGGGAGCGCGCTGATCCAGGTAGTCATCAAACAGCGCCATAACCTGTGAATAATCGTCGGGATGGATCACGTTTTCCCAGGTCAACACGTTGTTATCCAGGGAATGAGGCGGATAACCAAGCATCTCGTACCACCCGGGGTTGCGGTAGACGAACCCGGTGTTGGCATTCCAGTCCCAGATGCCATCGCTGACCAGTTCCAGAATGGTGTGCAGCATGTCTTCGTTAAAATCTGACAGATTGAACTTCAACGGCTCGATATTCGATGCCTCACCCATCATCGGTCTCCCTGCCGAACTGATATCAACGTGACTCGCCAGTCGGGGAGATTAGTTCATGGGGTATTGCTCCGGCTAGTGTTTGCCCCACCTCTGCAGCGCAAAGTCGACGAAGCTGCGCAATTTCGGCAAACGGTAGCGGTCCTGGGCGTACACCAGGTTCATCGGGCGGCTCGGCAGTTGGTAGTCCTGCATCAAGGGCACCAGTTTTCCGTCGTGAAGGTCCTGTTCTACCAACGCATCGGGCACCATCACGATGCCCATCCCGGTTCGCGCCGCTTGATGCAGCCCCGCCGAGCTGTTGATCAGCATCGGTCCGCTGACCTCTACCATGACTTCGCCTTCGGGTCCTCTCAGGCGCCATTGTTTTGCTACCGAGTGCCAGTCATCTCCGGCCGGGTAGGCGAAGGCCAGGCAGTCATGGTGTTGCAGGTCGGTAGGTTTTTCCGGAGTGCCTCGGCGCGCCAGGTAGTCCTTCGAAGCGCACAGGGTCATCGTGTAGTCGATGAGCGGGCGGGCGATCATGTTGGACATCTCGGTAGTGCCCAAGCGAATAGCCACATCGAAACCGTTGTCGAGCAGATCCAGGCGCTGGTTGGTCAAAACGACGTCGAGTTTGACTTGCGGACAACGCAGGGCGAACTCACTCAAGGCCGGCGCCAGTCGTTCGGTGCCAAAGGTCAGCGGCGCGGTGATGCGCAGGGTGCCGCTCGGCTCGTCGAGGGTCTGTTCGGCCAGCCGTTCGGAATCGGCCACCAGCCCCAATACCTCAAGACAACGTTGATAGTACGCCGTGCCGAATTCCGTCAGCCGCTGGCGTCGTGTCGTACGGTTAAGCAGGCGCACACCCAGACGTTGTTCCAGGGCCCGAAGATGATTGCCGACCATGGTCGTGGACATTTCGCACTGCAAAGCGGCGGCGGTCATGCTGCCGGCTTCCACCACTCTTACGTAAACGGTCATTGCCTGGAACAAATCCATTATCAAGCCCAGATTTAAAATGATTGAAGTGTTGCAGTGTTTATCCAGTCCAGGTGGCTAACCATACTGCAAAAACACCGACCATTAATGGAGTTTGATGTCATGACCGCCGCCTGCCTGATGAGCACTTATCAACCCTTGGCCCTGAGTTTCAGCAAAGGCCTGGGCACGCGCTTGTGGGATCAGGCCGGTCGCGAATATCTGGACGCGGTGGCGGGCGTAGCGGTAACCAACGTCGGCCATTCCCATCCTCGAATTGTGTCGGCCATCAGCGAACAGGCTGGGCTGTTGTTGCATACATCCAATCTGTACAGCATCGACTGGCAACAGCGGTTGGCACAGAAACTGGTTCGGTTGTCGGGCATGGAGCGGGCGTTTTTCAGCAACTCTGGCGCCGAAGCCAATGAAACCGCGCTGAAACTCGCGCGGCTTTACGGCTGGCATAAAGGCATCGAGCAGCCGCTGGTGGTGGTCATGGAAAACGCCTTTCATGGTCGTACTCTTGGCACCTTGTCCGCCAGTGACGGCCCGGCGGTGCGCCTGGGGTTTAACGAATTGCCGGGGGACTTCATTAAAGTGCCCTTCGGCGATCTCGCGGCGCTGGAGGCGGCGCAACACACCCACGGCCCGCGCATCGTCGCGATCCTGATGGAGCCGATTCAGGGCGAAAGCGGTGTGCAAATGGCGCCGCCCGGTTATCTCAAAGCAGTGCGCGAACTGTGCAACCGGCGCACCTGGCTGCTGATGCTCGACGAAATCCAGACAGGCATCGGCCGCACCGGCCAGTGGTTTGCGTTCCAGCACGAAGGCATCATCCCGGATGTCATGACCTTGGCCAAAGGCCTGGGCAACGGCATCCCTATTGGTGCCTGCCTGGCCCGGGGCAAAGCAGCCGACCTGTTCACCCCCGGCAGCCACGGCAGCACGTTCGGCGGCAATCCGCTGGCATGCCGAGTGGGGTGCACCGTGCTGGAGATCATTGAGGAACAAGGCCTGCTGGAAAACGCCAAACTGCAGGGGGAACGCTTGCTCGCCAGATTGCGCATCGAATTGGCCGATGACCCCAACGTCCTGGCGATTCGCGGCCAGGGTTTGATGATCGGCATCGAACTCAAACAACCGATTCGCGACCTGACCCTGATTGCAGCCCGCGATCATGGCTTGTTGATCAACGTGACACGGGGCAAGACCATTCGCCTGCTGCCACCGCTGACGATTGATGAGCGGGAAGTGGAGATGATTGTCAGAGGCGTTGGTCGAGCGCTGAGCGCAGCCTGACTTCTATTGAATGTATGCATTGCCCTGACAAAGTTGGTGTCTGCGTCAGTGGAATCGGGAACCATCAGCCGTTTGTTGCACTGTACTGACGAAAGCCGTGACTTCATCCCTATTCATCAGTTGAAGTTTCGAACCGCTAAACCCTTCGAACAAGCGCTGATGCGTGACAAATCCACTGGACTCTTCACGAGTACGATAGCTGCCGGCCCATTCCAGTAACGCTATCAGTAACTCGTCATGTTCATCGCGCTTCGCCTCTCGCTGGCGAATATGGTTGACGCAGTCTTCATCTTCCAGACACAGCCAGATCAGTGCTGTCGCTTGCACCACAAGTTCACTGATCATCCAGTCGTAAACACCCTCGATTACCCAGCGTTCTCCACTTGCCGCCACTCGCGCCATTCCCAGTGCTTCGGCGCAGGGACGAGCGATGCTGTGTTCATCGGATGCCCAGTGAATCAGGTCGAGATCGGTCCAGGGCGTTTGTAAGTGCTCAGCCAGTTGTTTGGCCAGCCAACTCTTGCCCGAGCCGGAGTTGCCGATGATCAGAGTTCGGGTGAGGTTCATGGTGTGCGGGTAATGATTGCTCATGGCAACTCGGGCAAAGTCAGTCAGCCGCTTCGGAAATTTCAGGCGCAATCATCCGCGTCTTCGGCGATCCATCCGCATTGAATTGATAAATATCCTGCGGTTGGCCTTTTTCATTGAAGAACACTTGGCCGATTCCTGCTGAGTTCCAAAGTCGCTCGCCGGCTTCGGCGTGTTCGGGGGTGTGCGGAACAATGTGCATGCGCCGGCGCTTGGTCAGCCAGTTGAGGGGCGAGCGGGGCGAGTAAAGCCAGCGGTTGAGGCGGTCGAACCATTCGAGCAGCGCTGGCGGAAACTCGTTTTTGATCCCGCTGCTGGTGATCTGCCAGATTCGTGGGCCGGCCTTGCGGTGTCGGATCAATACTTCGTAGACGAAGGAATAATGCACATCGCCGGACAGCACCACGTAGTTACCGGGAGTTCGGGAGTGTCGGAAAATGTTCAGGATCACCTGGGCCGCGCCGCGATGGGCCATCCAGTTTTCGGCGTCCACCAGCAGCGGATAGCCGCACCAGCTAAACACCCGTTGCACGGTTTCGATTAGTTTGACGCCGAAAATCGGCGCCGGCGAAACGATGATCGCCGAGGGATGATCGAGCAATTCCAGTTGCAGCTCGCTGAGCGCTTCCCAGTCCAGCAGACCCGACGGATGCTTGAGGTTCATCTCGCTGCGCCAGCGCCGGGTGCGGGTGTCGAGCACCACCAGCGCCGGGCGGGTGGGCAGCACGTAATGCCACTTCTGAAAGCTCAGCAACTCATCGATCAAGCCATCCTGAATGTCGCTGTCGAGGTAATGGTCTTGCCCCGTGGCACTCAATAAACGGGTTTTTTCCAGCATGCCGCCAAATGCGTCGGGGTTGTTGCCCCAACCCTGACACAACATATAAGCGAGCAGCGCGTTACCGATGATGCGCTTGGAGAACGGATGGCCGTAGGCCGTTTCCTCCCATTGCGCGGAAAGATTCCAGTCATCGGTAATATCGTGGTCGTCGAAAATCATCAGGCACGGCAGATGCGCCATCGCTCGCCCCACACCACCCAACCCCGTCTTGAACGCATCGATGCGCGTTTGCTCCAGGGCATAGCGCTTGCGTCGTTCGGGCGTCAGTGCCGGTGGTTGCGGCGCGATCAGTGTCCAGGAAGTTGGCGACCATACTAATAGGTACATGGCTATGACCTCGGCGAAGGTCACCAGATGGTTGTCGGCGCTACTACTGGTAAAAATCGGCTTACGCGCTCCACCGAAAAATCGTTCGCGCAGGGTTTCGTTGCTCTCAAGCGCCGGTAACAAATCTGCACGATGGTAGTAACTGGCCCGGTGCTCGTAGAGTTTGGCGCTATCGCTGACCACTGCACCGTCGAGGTGTTCGCCGAACAGCCCCAGACGCTCGATCAAGGCATGAATTGCCCGCAACATCGGCCCCGCGACATCATCCGCATACACTTGATCGCCGCTCATCATTAATAGTGCGGGGCGCTTGCAAGCGTCCGGCTCGGACTCCAGCAACCGATCGACGCACAGCAAACCATCGGCAGCCGGATGGTGAGGTTTACGGCAGGAGCCATGCAACAACTGATCGATGCGCGCGCGCAGCACGAAATTCGGGCAACGTGCTTCGCCGTACAGCAGATGCGGTGCCCACTCGGCAATGCCCGACTGCGTGCCATCCGCTTCGGTGATCAGCAGGTCGTACTCGATCAGCGTGTCGCAGGGCAGGGCGGCATCCAGTGGGACATCTATCAAATGAATGAAGGCATGGGTACCGACCGGGATGATCGTGCATTGCCCTGCGTCGAGACGGATGTCGATTCCTTGCAAGCGTAGCGTCAGCGTCAGCGCACGTGACCCCACCAGCCACAGCACTAGCCGCGTGGGTTCCAGGCGCCGTAATAGCGGGCCGACGAGGACCGGTGGTAATGGGGAGTGATTGGCAGGCAATGGCAAGGATACGGGCATCCGGGGTCAAGACTCTTGGTGCAGAGAGGCGGGCGATGATAGCGCAGCCGGTGGCGAGGTTTGTCTGATGGCCAATGGCTTATGCCTGAATCTGTAACAGATGATCGCTTCGCACAATACATCTGCCAAAGGAATTGTGACGGACGCATGCTGGTTTCACCCTGCCCAGAGCTGGTGTGTCGATGAGTAAAGCAAGGACTGCTTATAGAAGCAGAAATCAGTACCCGTCTTGAGGCTCTTTGATAAGGGAAAAAATAATCGCAGCAGGTGGTTGACCACGAAATAAAATGCTGTACTATTCGCCTCCCGCTAACGAGAG